>CAIUTH010000317.1 GCA_903902075.1 uncultured Alphaproteobacteria bacterium | reverse complement strand
GGTGGGCTGGCTGGCGGCGCGCTTCGGCAAGAAGAACTTCCTCATCACCTCCATTGCCGGTTTCACCGTGGCATCCATGCTGTGCGGCGCATCGCAAAGCCTGGAGCAGATGGTGCTGTTCCGCATCATCCAGGGCGTGTTCGGCGCAGCGCTGGGACCATTGTCCCAGGCGGTGATGCTGGACATGTATCCGCCGGCCAAGCGCGGCAACGTCATGGCGATCTGGGGCATGGGCGTGATGCTGGGGCCCATCCTGGGCCCGACCCTGGGCGGTGTGCTGACCGACGCCTATAGCTGGCGCTGGGTGTTCTATATCAATGTGCCCGTGGGCGTCGCGGCCTGCGCCATGCTGTGGGTGTTCTTCAAGGACACCGCCCGCGACTCCAGCCTGAAATTCGACTGGTTCGGCTTCGGTGCCTTGTCGGTCGGGCTGGCGGCGCTGCAACTGCTGCTGGACCGCGGCACCACCAAGGACTGGTTTTCCTCGCCGGAGATCGTGATCGAGGCGATTGTCGCCGGCATTGGGCTGTATCTGTTCCTGGTGCACATGCTGACGGCCAAGAAGCCCTTCATCCCCCGTGACATCTTCAAGGACCGCAATTTCGTCAGCGGGCTTGTCCTGATGTTCACGATGGGGATGGTCTTGCTGGCCTCCTCGGCGCTGTTGTCGCCTTACTTGCAGAACCTGTCGGGGCGCAGCGTCACCCAGACCGGGTTCCTGATGGTTCCGCGCGGCTTCGGCGTGATGTTCGCCATGATGTTCGCCAGCAAGCTGACCATGAAAATGGACCCGCGAATCCTCATGACGGTGGGCGCGGGCCTGATGGTCTGGTCGCTCTGGGCCATGACGGGCTGGACCCCCAGCATCAATGTGGGTGCTGTCATTTGGGTGACGTTCGTCCAGGGCGCCGGCATGGGCCTGGTCTTTGTCCCCATGAACATGGTGGCCTTTGCCACCCTGACGCCGGAACAGCGCACAGACGGCGCAGGCCTGTCCAACCTGATGCGCAATATCGGCAGCGCCATCGGGGTTTCTCTGACCTCAACCATCCTGATCAACTCGGTCCAGGCGATTCATTCCCAGCTGGCAGGTTTGGCCTCGCCTTTCAACCGGGGGCTCAGCGTCAATGCGCCCTCGCTGATGATGAATCCTCAGATACCTTTTGGGTTGGCAAATCTGAATTCTCTCATAGAATACCGAGCGCAAGTGCAGGCATACTCCAACGACTTCTTTTTCATGTTCCTGACCTCTCTGCCTGTGTTTGCGATTATCTGGCTGATGAAGAAACCAAGCTTCGCAGTTGGCCAACCTCCGAAGATAGAAGTGGTGGACTAATGAAAACTGCATTCATCGGCCTGGGCGTTATGGGCTATCCGATGGCGGGTCACCTGAAGAAGGGTGGCCACGACGTCACAGTATACAATCGCAACCCCGCCAAGGCGGCGCAGTGGAAGGCCGAATATGGCGGCCAGACCGCGGCCACCCCGGCCGAGGCCGCCAAGGACCAGGACATCGTGTTCTGCTGCGTGGGCCGCGACTCGGACCTGCGCGAAGTGACCCTGGGTGAGAATGGCGCGTTCGGCGCCATCAAGAAGGGCGCCCTGTTCGTCGACCACACCACCGCCTCTGCCGGCATCGCGCGCGAACTCGCCGCCGAAGCCGGGAAGCGGGGCTTTGGTTTCGTGGATGCGCCCGTGTCGGGCGGCCAGGCCGGCGCCGTCAACGGCAAGCTGGGCATCATGTGCGGCGGCAGCGAGGCGGACTATGCCAAGGCTGAGCCGGTGATGGCGGTCTATACCAAGCTGGCCAAGCGCCTGGGCCCGGCCGGTTCCGGCCAGCTCACCAAGATGGCCAACCAGATCTGCATCGCCGGCATCGTGCAGGGCATGTCGGAAGCCTATAGCCTGATGCGGGCCGCCGGCCTGGACATCGAGGCGGTGACCGAAGTGATCTCCAAGGGCGCCGCCCAGAGCTGGCAGATGGAGAACCGCATCAAGACCATGGCTGCGGACGAATATAATCACGGCTTTGCCGTGGAATGGATGCGCAAGGACCTGAACATCGCGTTGGAGGAAGCTCGCAAGCAGGGTGTCAGCCTGCCTGTGACCGCGCTGGTCGATCAGTTCTATGCCGAAGTGGAGAATTTGGGGGGCAAGCGCTGGGACACGTCCAGCCTTTTCGTGCGCCAGGAGACCGCGCGGAAGGGCAACAAGTCATAGGGGTTTGCATACATGGATAAAGAGCGGGATCAATCCGCTGCTGCTTTGGCTTCTGACGAGGGTGCGGGCGGCCGCGGCTATCATCACGGCGATTTGCGCAACGGCCTGCTGGAAGCTGCGCGCGCCATTCTGGAAGAAGAGTCTCTTGCGGCTTTGACCCTGCGCGCCGTGGCGCGCAAGGCCCGTGTCAGCCATGCCGCGCCCTATCGCCATTTTCCCAACCATGAAGCCCTGCTGGTGGAACTATCCATCGAAGGGTTCGACGAACTGCGCGAAGCCATTGCCGAGGCCGCCAAGGCGCAGGGCAGCGAGTCCGACAAGATCGCCAGCATCGGCGCGGCCTATATGCGTTTCGTGGCGGCGCGGCCGGCGCTGGCGCGGCTGATGTTCGGTGGCCAGTTGCCCAACCGCGACCAGTTTCCTGCCCTGGGCCTGAAGGCGGATTCCATCGGCGCGGAGATCGGCGCAGCCTTGTCCGACAATGCGCTGGGCCTGGCGGTATGGGCCGCCGTGCACGGCCTGGCCATGCTGGTGCTGGAAAACGTGATCGACCTGGGCCAGCGCCGTTCAGGTCTTCACGTCCTGCCGGCGCGGTCCGAAATCATCCTGCGCAGCCTGTTCGCGACCGCGCGGGACTGATGTTCGCGGACGCGGGTTAACGCTGCAGCGGGCTCAAGCCTTGAGAAGTTTGGCCGCTTCCACCGCGAAATAGGTGAGGATGCCGCTGGCGCCGGCGCGCTTGAAGCCGGTCAGGCTTTCCAGGATGGCGCGTTCGCGGTCCAGCCAGCCTTTTTCGAACGCAGCCGACAACATCGCGTATTCGCCCGACACCTGGTAGGCGAAGGTGGGCACGCCGAAGCGATCCTTCACCCGCCACACCAGGTCCAGATAGGGCATGCCCGGCTTGACCATCACCATGTCGGCGCCTTCGGCCAGGTCCAGCGCCACTTCGCGTAGAGCTTCGTCGCCATTGGCCGGGTCCATCTGGTAGCTGCGCTTGTCGCCGGTCAGCGACTTGGCGGACCCCACCGCGTCGCGGAACGGGCCATAGAAAGCGCTGGCATACTTGGCGGCATAGGCCATCAGCAGTGTGTTGTGGTGACCGGCCTGTTCCAGCCCGGTACGGATGGAGCCGATGCGGCCATCCATCATGTCGGACGGCGCAATGATGTCGCAACCGGCGGCCACCTGCACCAGGCTCTGCTGCACCAGAATCTCGACCGTGGCGTCATTGTGCACATCGCCGTCGCGCAGCACGCCGTCATGGCCGTGGCTGGTATAGGGATCCAGCGCCACGTCGCACAACACGCCGATCTCTGGCACGGCCGCCTTGATGGCGCGCACCGCGCGGCACACCAGGTTGTCGGGGTTCAGCGCTTCGCGGCCGTCATCGCTCTTCAAGGAAGCGGGTGTCTGGGGAAACAGGGCGATCACCGGAATGCCCAGCCCGGCGGCTTCCTTGGCCGCTTTCACCACTAGGTCCACCGACAGCCGTTCCACGCCGGGCATGGACGCCACCGCCTCGCGCTTGTTTTCACCCTCGATCACGAACACCGGCCAGATGAAATCGGCCGGCGACAGGCTGTTCTCGGCCACAAGACGGCGTGACCAGTCATGACGGCGGGTACGGCGCATCCGGAGGGCGGGGTAAGTGCTCATTCTTGTGTCTTGCCAATTCAGTAGGGGCCGCGCAAGTCTGGCTGCAAATGAGCGTTACCGACCCCCACATAAAGAGCGAAAAGCGCGGCGCCCTGGGCCTTCTGACCCTGGCCCGGCCGAGCGCGCTGAACGCCCTGACCCATGGCATGGTCAAGGCCATGGCCGCCAGCCTGTCCGACTGGGCAGCCGATGACACGATCCGTGCCGTGGCCATTCGAGGTGAGGGCAGAGCCTTCTGCGCCGGCGGCGACATCCGCGCCGTGCAGCAGGCGGTGGCGGCCGGATCGGACGAGGGCGCCGCGCTGCTGCGGGACGAGTACCGCATGAACGCCCTGATCGGCGCCTACCCCAAACCCTATGTCGCCCTGATCCATGGCATCTGCATGGGCGGCGGCGCGGGTGTGTCGGTGCATGGCAGCCACCGGCTGGCGGACACGTCGTTGGGTTTCGCTATGCCCGAAACGGCGATCGGCTTTGTTCCCGATATCGGCAGCAGCCATTTCCTGTCGCGGGCGCCGGGCGGCATCGGCATGTATCTGGGCCTGACCGCCGAACGCATCGGACTGGGCGATGCGCTGGAAGCGGACTTCATCACCCATGCAGTCGAGCAGGGGCATTTCGATGCGGTGATCGAGGGCCTGGCAAAGGGCGAAGCCATCGACACTGTGATCGCGCCATTCGTCCGCAAAGTCGCGCCCGGTCCACTGTCGCCGTACCGCCGCCAGATCGAAACCATCTTCTCGGCGTCCTCGGTGGAAGCCATCATGGAACGTCTGGACCGCGATGGAAGCGATTTTGCTTGCACCACCGCGCAGATCATTCGCTCGCGCTCGCCGACCTCGCTGAAAGTCGTGTTCTGCCAGCTTCGTGCCGCTGCAACACTGGACTTGAAGCAATGCCTGACGATGGAATTGCGCCTGGCGCTGCGCCTTTTGCCGGGTCATGATTTTCGCGAAGGTGTGCGCGCGGCGCTGGTGGACAAGGATCGCGCGCCCAAATGGCAACCTTCGGCGTTGGCCGGCGTCGGCGATGTCGAAGCGTTTTTCTCAGCCCTGGAAAGCGGCGATCTCTTCTGAGTTCTGCCGCGGCGATGTTTGAATAAACTTGTTTACTCTTTATTTGCCATAGCATGACAGACTGCCTCTGACTGCGGAAGAGTTGCTGCCCTGAGCGCACATTTTACGCGTCTTTAAGACATCTCCCCTAGTCTGGCCCCAACAATAGGTGGGCTCCGCAAAAAGCGGGGAAAAACAGATGACGGCAATGGCCAAACCGCAATTCGCGGAGGCGCTGAATGGCGCTTCTTCGATTCGCAAGCATTATCTCGAGACACTCAATCTCGTGGAGCGGCTGCATCGACAGCTGCTGGACGTGATCAAGGATGAGCTGGACCGCCGCGACGAACGCGAGATCAACTCGGTCCAGGCGCTGCTGCTTTTCAATGTCGGCGACCAGGAACTGACGGCCGGCGAGCTTCGCACCCGCGGCCATTATCTGGGCTCCAACGTTTCCTACAATCTCAAGAAGCTGGTGGAAGGCGGTTACATCCACCATGAGCGGTCTGAATCCGACCGCCGCTCGGTGCTGGTGCGCCTGACCCGCCAGGGCGAAGCGGTGCGCGACATGTTGCGCGAACTGTTCGACCGCCACTTGGGTTCGCTGGAAGCGGTGGGCAATGTCGGCGCTGATCACCTGGAAAGCTTGAACACGACCCTGAAGCGCCTGGAACGCTTCTGGATCGATCAGGTGCGCTTCCGTCTTTAATGACGTGAGTTGACCCGCGAGGGTCCGACTCAGCTAGTCTGGCCCCATGAAGAGGCAGATTTCATTCCTGTCACGCCATATGCGCTTCTACATCGCGCTGGCGTGCGGTCTTTCCACCATCGCGATCGCCCATATTACCGGTTTCGACGCGCCGCTGCTGGCGGGTGGCGACGTATTCTATCTGGTCTTTCTCATACTTTGCGGCGTGATGATTGCCGGCCAGAAGAAAGCTGACCTCAAGAAGCACGCAAAAAACGAAGACGAGGGCATCGGGATCGTCATTCTGATCACGCTGGCCACCATGGCCTTCTTCTGTGACGCGGTGTTCACCGCCCTGAATAAGAAGCACGGACTGGAGATCACGCCGCTGGTTCTGGCGGGGATCGGCGCACCGCTGGGCTGGTTCGTGCTGCACACGATCATGGCCTTCCGCTATGCCGACATTCATTACTTCGATGATCCTGATTGCGCCGATGACGACAAGGACCTGG
>CAIUTH010000316.1 GCA_903902075.1 uncultured Alphaproteobacteria bacterium | reverse complement strand
TGTCCACCAGCACCACCGGCGGTGTGACGGTCAACAATTCCGGCACCATTCTGGGCAGCGTGCTGCTGAGCTCGGCCGGCAACGGCAATGTGCTGAATGTGGGCAATATCGGCGCCGCCGGCACCGCCAATACGGCCACCGGCTTGGTCAACACCAACACCAGCTACGCGATCGTCGGCCAGCAAATTCTCGACAATACGCTGGGCCTGTCGCCCATCACCTCGCCCACCACCCTTTCCTTCGGTTCGGGTTCGGGCCATCAGCTGCATGTCGGCGGCTTTGGTTATGTCAACGCCGTGGTCAATTCGGGTGTCGGCGCGCTGGCGGTGCAGGTGGACCCCAACGGCCTTCTGTTTGTCGCCAACACCACCCAGGCGCTGCAGGCCACGACCTTCAATGTCGCTCCCAACGGTACGCTTGGTCTGGCTGTTTCCCAGTCGAACCTGAACAGCCTCAATCCGGTGGTGCAGGCCAACAGCGCCAACATTTCCGGCGCCTCCCTGGCGCTGCAGTTCGGCACCTATATTTCCTCCGGTTTCACCACCGCCTCGACCACCACCCCGACCGCACAGACCATCACCCTGATCCGCGCGCCGGTGATCACCGACACCACCCTGGCGACGCAGAACGCGCTTCTGGGCCAGAACACGCCGTTCCTGTTCGAGACGCCGACCGAAAGCGGCTTGCAGGCGCTGACCAACACCATCGACGCCAGCGGCCAGCAGGTCCTGCAGCTGCACCTGTTGCCGCGCTCCACCGGCGCCAGGAATCCCGACGGCACCCCCGGCCTGAACCTGTCCGGCAGCGCCCGCAACGAGTTTCCCTTTGCCGCTTCGGCGCTGGCCACCGACAACGAACTGGGCTCCGCCATCGCCACCAGCCTGACCATCTACAACACCCCCGGCGTGCCCGGCAGCGGCATCAATGTGGTCGCCTCGCAGCAGCAGGCCCAGCAGGTCTTCTCGCAGTTCGCGCCGGACGTTTCGGGCGGCACCCGCGAGATCGCCATCCTGCTGACCGACCAGGCCTCCGGCCCGGTGGCGGCGCGCCAGCGCCTGCTGCGCAGCTATGGCAGCACTGCCGGCGACACCACTTTGTGGGGCGAAGAGTTTACCGGCCAGATCAACAACAAGGGCCGCGTCTCGGCCGACGGCACCCTGACCTCCTACAAGGATCACGGCTTTGGCTTTGTGCTGGGCCTGGACGGCGGCAGCCCCCGCAATGGCTGGTACGGCGGCGCCTTCACTTTCTACACCGGCGACATCACCCAGCAGCTGCCGCGCGCCACCCGCACCAACACCCAATGGTTCATGCTGAGCGGATATACCGACTGGCGCGGCAAGCACGTCTTCCTGGATACCCAGATCAGCGCCGCCTATGGCAGCTTCCAGGAAACCCGATCGCTCAATGTCGGCGGCCTGTTCCGCGAAGCCACCTCCAAGCGTCCCGGCGCCATGCTGGCCCTGGGCGCCAATGCCGGCACCATGCTGCATTATGCCGGCATCGAGGTTGATCCGCATGTCAGCCTGGACGGCCTGACCCTGCGCGAGGAAGGCTACCTGGAAACCAATGGCGGCGCGGGCCTGAACCTGGACGTGGCGCCGTATTTCGCCTCGTCGCTGCGCGGCGCCATCGGCGCCGACCTCAAGAAGACTGTCAATGTCTGGAACTTCCAGCTCTCGCCGGAGCTGCGCGTCGGCTATCGCTACGACATGTTGCAGCAGGCGGTGAAAATCAAGGCGGCATTCCAGTCCACGGGCGGCCGCGGCACTGCCGGCAACACCATGACCTTTGTCGGCCCCGATCCGGACACCGGCAACGCCATCCTAGGCCTTGGCCTGGGTGCGGGCACCGACACCTGGCATCTGGGCGTCAACTACGACTGGATCCGCGGCAACAACGGATCCACGACCCAGGTTGGTATCCTGACGGTCCTTGGCCGTATCTAGAGTTTCGGCCTGAAACGAAAAACCCCGCCAGCAATGGCGGGGTTTTTGTTTGTGGGGCCTCAGGGTTCGACAGTCGCTAGCGACAGCGTAGTGCGACCATCATGAGGAATTCCTCACCCTGAGTCTGTCGAAGGGGGAGGTTTCACCAGCTTCCCGTATTCGGCATCGAGGCCCAGGGCTCTTTGGGCTCCAGATGCCCATCCTGCAGCAGCTCGATGGAAATGCCGTCAGGCGAGCGGATGAAAGCCATATGGCCATCGCGCGGCGGACGGTTGATGGTCACGCCGGCCGCCATCAGCTTTTCGCACAACGCATAAATGTCGCCCACGCGATAGGCGAGATGCCCAAAGTTTCGCCCGCCGGTGTAACCCTTCTCGTCCCAGTTCCAGGTCAGTTCGATCACCGGGCTTTCCGCGGCCAGCGCCGTATCGCCCTCGGCCTTGATGCGCTTGGCGTCGTCCGGCGTGGCCAGGAACACCAAAGTGAAGCGCCCTTTTTCATTTTCCATGCGCCGCACTTCCACAAGCCCCAGCTTGCCGCAATAGAAATCCAGCGATGCGTCCAGGTCGGAGACGCGCACCATCGTATGGAGATATCTCATAAGTATTATCCTTGAATGCCAAAACTCTGGTCGTGCCGAGCATCGCCAATTTTTAGGCTGTGAAAAAGCAAAGATGTCGCAATGGAACCCTGCGTTGGCGTCGCGGGGATAGCCACCCCATTTGGGGCAATGTGCGAATGCTGTCTTTGCAATTGTGTGACATTGATTTTAGTCGCTTGTACTGGGGTTTAACCCCTCACCCTCCCAATGCTGCATATGCGAAGTGCAAGGGTAAAAACGGCCGTCGCGCCATTGCTTGGGCAGGTGTGCGCATCCTGTGAGCAAGGCGGCGAAGAAGGAGGCCCGCGCCTACCAGACTGATACCCCTTGCAAAGACAGTAAGCGATTGCTTTAAAAGCTGCCTGAAGGCGTCAGGTATACGGCGCCCGCGTTGGGTTAGAGTTGGTCCCGAACAATTTAACGGACTGGGCACGCACGGTGCTTCGGTCTCGTCTATGAGTGAGAGCGCATGGAACGTCCAGGTCATCTACACGTCGAACAGAAAACTGCGGCGAACAAGGCCACCAGCCTCGCCGTCGTTATTGCCATTCACATTGCCGGTATCGCCGGTCTGGTTGCCGCTCTCTCTTCCGGTGCGCTGATCAAGCAGCTCCAGGAAATCAAGGCCACCGTCGATACCCAGAAGACGCCGCCCAAGGCGCCGCCGCCGCCGCCGCCGGATCTGGTGAAGCCGCCGCCGCCGGTCGCCATCGTTCCCGAATTCCAGGTCGCCACCGCGCCGCCGCCGCCGGTCACCACCGTGGCTAAGGCGCCCCCGGCGCCGCCGCCCAAGGCCGTGGCCTCGTCCGATCCGCTGCGCCCCATCATGCGCACGCACACGCTTCCGCCCTATCCGCCCATCTCCGTGCGCCTGAACGAACAGGGCACCACGCTGATGGAAGTCCACATCACCACCGAAGGTAATGTGGATGATTGCAAGGTGGTGCAGACTTCAAGTTCGGAGCGTCTGGATTCGGCCGCTTGCGATTATGTGAAGAGCCGCTGGCGCTGGCAGCCGCCCACCAATCAGGGTACGCCCACCGCCGTTTCCACGCGCGTCTCGGTCAAATGGGACCTCAAGGACGCCAAGTAATTCAGTCACGTCATTCATCGGTTTAAACGGAGTAGAAAAATGAACTTCAAGAAATTGACGATCGCCGCCGCCATCGTCGCCATGACCAGCCTGAGCGCCGTTGCTCCGGTTTATGCCCAGGCCGCTCCGGCGCCTGCCGCTGACGCCGCTGCCGCCCCGGCTGCTGCGCCCGCTCCCGAAGCCGCCGCTCCGGCTGCTCCGGCTGCCGAAGGCAGCGCCGCCGCCAAGGTGAACGCCGCCGACGCCTCGACCCCCTACGGTCTGAAGCACATGGTCGAGAATGGCGACTGGATTAGCCGCATCATTCTGGGCACCCTGGTCATCATGTCGGCCGGTACCTGGTACATCTTCTTCACCAAGTGGATCGAACAGCAGCGCATCTTGGGCCAGGCCGCCCAGGTCGAGAAGAAGTTCTGGACCTCCGCCACCCTGAATGAAGGCGTCGACAAGCTGCCGAAGAACTCCGTGTTCCGCGGCATTGCCGAAGCCGGCCTGAAGGCCTCCACCGGTGGCACCACCCTGGTGGGCCTGTCGGACTGGATCGGCATGACCCTGACCCGCCAGCTGGAAGACGCCAATGCTCGTCTGCAGGGCGGCATCGCCTTCCTGGGATCGGTCGGTTCGGTCTCCCCGTTCGTCGGTCTGCTCGGCACCGTTATCGGCATCTTGAACGCGCTGATCGGCATCGGCGTCGCCGGCCAGATGTCCATCGACAAGGTTGCCGGCCCGGTGGGTGAAGCGCTGCAGATGACCGCCATCGGTCTGTTCGTCGCGGTTCCCGCGGTGCTGCTCTACAACTGGCTGATCCGCCGCAACAAGGTCATCACCGAAAAGCTGCGCGCCTTCGCGGGCGACCTGCAGGCCTATCTCATCAGCAAGACCAAGTAGGCTGAGCGGTAGTCTCACGGAGATAAAGCCATGTCAGTCGACGTCCAAAACGCCGTAGAACATGACGAGCAGGAACTGAACGTCACGATCAATACCACCCCGTTGGTGGACGTGATGCTCGTAATGCTCATCATCTTCCTGGTCACCATTCCGGTGGTGCTCAAGACGGTGGCCGTCCAGTTGCCGACCTATCGCAATATCGTCACTCAGACCAAGCCTGAGAATATTGTGATCGCGGTGACCGAAGACGAGCAGACCTACTACAACAACGTGCCTGTCGATCAGGCGGGAATGAAGCGCAACTTCGTCGACGCCCTGAAGCGGGCCCAGGCGACCAACAAGCCCTTCCCTGAAGTGCATATCCGTGGCGACAAGGGTGTGCGTTTCGAGGCGATTGGCCGCGTCATTCTTGCCTGCCAGCAGGCCGGCATCCAGAAAGTGGGGTTCATCACCGAACCCCACGCTCTGGACGCCAACAGCTATTGAGGTAATCCGCCATGGCAATGAGTTCTGGTACTGCTGAAGGCGAAGTCATGGTGGAGATGAACACCACGCCTCTCATCGACGTGATGCTCGTTCTCCTCGTTCTTCTGATCGTGACGCTTCCGGTGCAGACCCATGCGGTGAAGCTGGACATGCCCGCCCCCAATTCGACCCCGCCCTCGGTTGTTCCCGAGACGGTGGAGCTGGGTGTGGACTTTGACGGCACCATCACTTGGAACGGCGCGGCGGTGGATCGCGGCACCATGGACGCGTATTTCGAAGACGCGGCCAAAAAGGATCCGCAGCCCGAAATCCACGTCAATCCCAACCGGCTGGCCAAGTATGACGCCGTTGCCCGCGTGCTGGCGGATGCCCAGCGCCTGGGTGCGACCCATATTGGTTTTAGCGGCATTGACCAGTATAACTAGGCTGTGAGGGTCACGGCCGTGGGTTCAAAGCGCGCGGCAACCCCGCGCGCTTTTCCCTTTTTTGGATGATCAAGAGGTCTTGTCATGACTGTTCGTAAACTGCACGCCGCCCTGACGGCGTTCCTTCTGGGCACCGCCACCATCGGCGCCGCCATGGTCCTGGCACCCACCGCTCAGGCCGCCACCGTCAGCGCCAAGGTCGGTCCGTTGCTGAAGGAAGCCCAGGCCATGATCGCGGCCAAGAATTTTTCCGGCGCCAAGGCCAAGCTGAATGAGGCGGAGGCCGCTGCCTCTACTCCGGATGATCACACCATCATCGCCCAGTTCAAGAGCGCGATCTCGATCTCCTCGGCCGATCCCAACACCCCCGGTGGCGCCAAGGCGAAGTTCGCCCAGGACTACAATGCCGGCAAGTTCAAGGACGTGATCGCTGATGCGGATTATCTGCGGAAGAACAACGTTTTTGACGCCCAATCGCAGCTGATCGTCGGCCAGGCCTATTACAAGTCGGGCGACTATGCCGGCTGCGTGCGCTACACCAAGACCTTGGGCGGCTCCGACACCGCGCTGGAGCTGCAGGCGCGTTGCGCCTACGAGATCGGCGACGAAGCCACCCAGCATTCGGCGCTGGAAGCCCTGGTCGCCCGTTCGGGCAAGCCGGAATACTGGAAGCTGCTGCTGAAGAGCAGCGAGCGCACCCGTGGCCTGTCCGACCACAACACCCTGGACATCAATCGCATCCGCTATCAGGTGGGCGCGATCGTGACCAAGGATGAATACACCCTGCTGGCGCAGCTGGCGCTGCAGCTGGGCAATGCCGCCGAAGCCCAGACTTATATCGAGAAGGGCATGGCCGCCAAGGTTCTGAACGATGACCGCTCCAACCGGCTGTTGGCCCTGGCCAAGAGTCAGGCTGCTGCCGCCGTCGCCAACCAGGCCAAGACCCTGGCTGCCGCCCAGGCTGCGCCCATGGGCGACGACCTGGTCAAGGCCGGCGAGAACATCATCGGGCAGGGCAGGGCCAAGGATGCGATTCCCCTCATCCAGGCCGGGCTCAAGAAGCCGATGAAGGATGCGGCCAACGGCCAGATCCGCCTCGGCCATGCCTATCTGGCCGCCGGCCAGAAGGCAGATGCCGTCGCCACCTTCAACAAGGTCAAGACCCCGGACAAGGACGCCAACGTCGCCCATCTGTGGTCGCTGGTCGCCCGCAAGTAATACGGCTCACATCGTTCGACGGAAAAGGGCGCCGGGTTCGGCGCCCTTTTTCTTTGGCTAGTTGCGCTGCTGCTGGGCGTTCAGGAAAGCGCTGGTGTTGGTATCGGGCGCCGTGGCCACCCCGCCACGCCCCGCTTCCAGTTCCTCCAGCGTGAAATCCATCCGCGCTTCATAGGTGCGGTCGATCTGATTGCGCAGGCGCTGCTGCGCGTCATACCAGCGCCGCTTGCGCGCGCCGTCGCGGCAACTGGCAAGTTCGGCGCCGGAGGCGCCCCAGCGCCGCTCCACGCATTGATAAGGATCGAAGGACAGGCGGAACAACCGCCGCCTTGCCTCCTCATAGCCGAAGCTCACCCTGGTCCCGTCGCTGCGGACATATCCGATGCTGCAGGCCTGGGCGGCGCTGGTATGGACGCGGGCCATGTCGCCCGCCAGATCGCCCCCGCCATAGACCAGGCGCGGATCGCGGGTCCGCCACAACGCCAAAAAGCGCTCGGCGTTGTCGCGCACTTCCTTGAAGGCGGTCTTGAGCCTTGCATCGCGCGAGGGTGTGGAAAATGGCTCCCAGTCCCCTTCGGTGCCATAAATGTTGCGCGGCAGCCGCTCCGGCTCCGGCTGGTTCTGCAGGCCCGCCTGCAGCGAAACCGTCACTGCATCGGCGCGATAGCCAAGATCGGTGCAGTTGGACACGACCATGTCGGCGATTTCCCGCAAGGGATCGAAGCGCAACCGCCCGCCGCCCAGCCGGGCACGGACATAGTCGTAATAATCGATGGCCTGACCGTTCAGTTCGAACAGCCCGCTCTTCCAGTCGCGATCGTTCGGTTGGCGTCCCGTGCCGAAATACTGGGTGAGGGCGAAATCGGCGATCTGGTTGTTTGCTGCCAGAAGGATGCGCCCGCCCAGCAGTGCGCCATCGCCGGCGCGCCGTGCCCCCGCCAGCCGGCTGGGACGCCAATTCTTGAAGCCCGCACCCATGCCAGGGGAAGAGCGCACAAAGCGCAGGTCATAGGTGCCGCGCGTCAGGCTGTTGTCGGGATGGGAGTCGATATAGCGGATTCGGCCGTCGCTTTCGATTTTCCAGATCACCGCCAGATGGCCGTTGGGATCATAGATCACCGTGCCGGGGCGAATGGCGCCGGGCGCGACAGCGGGTGAATACAGATCGTTGCCGTCCAGCAGCGGATGGATGCGGTAGGTGGCCGAGGATATTTCGTCCCGCAGGCGGCCCATGACGCCCAGTGCGTCCTGGCCGGTCAGGACATCGCGGTGCGCCTCCACCACATTGCCTTGCGGGCTGTAACGGATGTCACGCGACCGCACACGGGGCGAGACGTCGCTGACATAGGAAAAGGGAAGACCGCGCTTCCAGGCATAATAGAAGCGCAGCACGTAAGGCAGGTCGGCGCAGTCAGACACAAAGCCCACACCTTCGGGATCGCTGGCACGGAAAGGATTGGCGGGATTGCGCAGGCAGCCATCCACCGTGCGGCAATTGCTCTGGCCAATGGCGGCAATGAATTCGCCATAACCGCGCTCGTCGGCCTGTGCCCAGGTCTCGCTGCGGATGCGCACCATCGTGTCGGCCCGGGCCTGTGGCGTCAGCGCCAGAGCGAACAGCAGCGCGGCCCACAAGGCTTTAGGCATGGATCATCGGTGCGATCATGGCGCGGACTTTCGGAAGACCATCTGGCTGGACAAGGTGAAATTGAACACCAAGCCCGCCAGCACGCCGCAGGCCTGGGCCACGAACTTGTTGCTGAACGGCTCGGGCGCGTAATGCACCAGGAGCAGCGCGGTGGCGTAATTCACCACCGCGCCCACCGCATTAGCGCCTGTGAATTTCAGCCATTCCTGCGCCATGCCGGAAAGCCCGCGCGCCCGCCGCTCGCGGAATGTGAAATAGCGGTTGCCCAGCCAGGTAAAACACATGGACAGGAAAATCGCAAAGGCATTGGCGGCAGCAAAGTCCAGCTTCAGAACGTCGCTGCAAAAGGCCAGTATCCCGGCGGCGACGAAATAGCCCAACCCGCCGATGATGGCGAAACGCACAAAGGCATGCCGCGAAAGGGCCGCGATCAGGCTGTTCACGACAGGTCTTGCGGACCGGGAATGGCAAGATAGGCCATGCGCTTGGCCTCCCAGCGGCCGCGCGTCACCGTGTCCAGGATCAAGCCGCAGGTCAGGGACAGAAACGCGATCACCATCAGGCCGGTGGCCAGCACCGCGGTGGGCAGGCGCGGCACAAGCCCAGTATGGACATAGTCGGACACCACCGGGGCGCCGATGAAGGCCGCCACGGCGGCGAACAAGAAGGCGATGGTGGCAAAGAACACCAGCGGCCGCTCCTCGCGCACCAGATAGCCGATGGTGCCCAGGATGCGGAAGCCGTCGCGATAGGTGTTCAGCTTGCTCACCGAACCCACCGGGCGCTCCTTGTAGCGGGTGTCCATTTCCGACATGGGCATCATCAGCCGCACGGCATGGACGGTCAGCTCGGTCTCGATGGCGAACCCCTCGGCGGTGAAGGGGAAGCTTTTCACAAAGCGCCGCGAGAAAATGCGGTAGCCGCTCAGCATGTCCGACAGATGCACGTTGAACAAAAGCGAGGTCAGGCCCGTCAGCAGACGGTTGCCCAGCACATGGCCTGGGCGATAGGCGGCCGCGTCGGTATGGATGCGCCGGGCGGTCAGCAGGTCGGCGCCCTCGCCGATCATCTGGGAAATCATGCGGGGCACGGCGCCCGCGTCATAGGTGTCGTCGCCGTCCACTAGCACATAGATATCGGCTTCGATGTCGGCGAACATGCGGCGCACCACATTGCCCTTGCCCTGGCGCGATTCATTGCGCACCACAGCGCCGGCCTCGGCGGCGCGGGCCGACGTCTGGTCCCTGGAATTGTTGTCATAGACATAGATCACGGCGCCGGGCATGGCGGCGCGGAAGTCCTTCACCACCGTGGCGATGGCGGCTTCCTCATTGTAGCAGGGTACCAGGACGGCGACCTTCACGATTTCCTCGCGAGCGGGCACCACTGATAGGTGCCGATCAGGTTTGTATCGAATTGCTGGCATTCCGGCCAGCGAATGGCGAGGCGGTAATCGGCCAGGGCGCTCCGGGCGCGGGTCATGTCGGCCGCCTCGGCCATCAGATAAAGGTCGCCGCCGCCCGCCATATGGGCCGCGACGCGGGCCATCATGTCCCTGGTGATCTTGGTGCCATCGCGCGGCTGCACCATCCAGCCATCGATTCGCAGCACCGGGATCTGGCGCGGCAGGGTGGTGACGATGAAGCCCATGGGCGCATCGCCCGTCATCACCACCATGGTCTTGTCCGGGTGGGGAATGGGCGGCAGGGCCGCGGCCACATAGGGTTCCTCGATCGGCGCCCGCTCCAGGAAATCGCTGCGGGCGGTGAGAAGGCAGGCGGCGCAGATGCCGCCCAGCGCCAGATAGCGGGTGCGGCGCGACAGTGGCAGCAGGCCGACGGCGGCGATGATCAGCAGCGGCGCCATCATCTCGTAGATGATGATGTAGCGGTAGATGGCGAAGAATTTTAGCCAGGCAAAATAGCTGGCGGCAAAGAAGGCGATCAGGATCAGCGCGGTGCGGTTTTCCAGCAGGCCGTCGCGGCTCTGGCGCCGCAGCAGCCATATGGCGCCCGCCGCCAGCGCCAGCAGATAGGCGATCATCACCCGTATGTCCTGGAAGCCCAGGTCATCGGCGACATGCCAGTCAACGGTGAAAAGAATTGGGAAGAAGACCTGCTGCCACCAGGGCCGGAAGGCGGGCACGAAACGCAGGTCGCGGTACGGCACCGGCAGCGCCAGCGGCGACTTCCAGTAATCGTTGAAATAGGGAAACAGCGGATTTCCCGTGAGATGGTACATGTACAGCATCCACGGCCCGCTGAAGATCGCAAACCCGATCACGCCCGCGATGCCGCCCGCCAGCAGGCGCACGAGCTGATGCTTCCAGCTGCCGCCCAGCGCCACCAGGGCGGCGGCAAAGCCGACGCAGAACGGCATCTCCGGCAGCTTCAGGCCCATCGCCATGCCGGTGCAAAGACCGGCTAGCCCTGCGATCAGCGCAGCCTTGCCCAAGGGACCTTCGCGCAACGCGTCGCGCTTGAGCACCAGGATGGCCAATCCTGCCAGTACGAACACGCTCATCACATTGTCGTAATAGGTGGTGCCGAATTCGGTCAGGGTCAGCGCGCCGACCATGCCCAGCAGCGACAGGGCGCCGGCCATGATCTTGATATCGCTTTCGCTGGCCTTCACCCGCAGCGACGCGCGCGCGATCAGATAGAGCGGCACCATGTTGGCGCCCTGCGCCGCGCCCAGCACGCCCAGTGCGATCCACGCGCGGGTGTGGGTCGCCAGCCAGTAGAAGGGAAGATCAAGATAGGGATTGTAGTAGCTGGCCTGGTGGGCCACCGCCATGTCCATCCCCATGCGGTGGTTCAGCAGCGCATAGGGCGCGTACCAGTGGTAATTGCGGAAGTCCCAGCTGGTGTCCTTGCCCAGCAGGATGACAAAGCCGGCCCAGAACAAAAGCCCCAAGCCAAGGAACGCATACTCGCGGGCCGTGAGGCGGTGGGACGGTGGCATGCGGGGGCGGGAACCTAGGCTTTCGGAATCCTTCTAGCCTGTATCAGGGCCGCAGATAAGCCCTTGCGGAGAACGGGTTAGTCGAGGTCCGGCTCGACCGCGATATTGCCCAGAAACTGGAGGGTACAGGACCGCCAGGAATGGCTTTCGGCAAAGGCCCGGGGGGTAATGGGGCGGGGGTTCTGGGCCAGCGCCAGCGCCCCCAGGCAGGCCGTACCCAGGTCTTCGTCCAGTACCGCCACATCGGTGCCGCCCGTCACGTCCGGCCCCACCACGTCACGGGGGCCCTCCACCGGATAGGCCGCCACGGTCAGCCCGCAGGCCAGGGCCTCCAGGGTCACCAGGCCGAAGGTGTCGGTGCGGCTGGGAAACACGAACACGTCGCTGCCGGCATAGGCCCGCGTAAGGGCCTCCCCGGTCAGGGCGCCCAGGAACTGGACCTTGGGGTATTTGCGCGACAGGGCGCTCCTGGCCGGGCCATCGCCCACCACCACCTTGGTGCCGGGAATGTCGAGGGCCAGGAATGCCTCGATGTTCTTCTCCACCGCCACCCGGCCGACATAGATCCATACCGGCCCTTCAAAGGGGTGGCGCGCACCGGCGATGGGATGAAACTTCTCGATGTCCACGCCGCGCGACCAGATTCGCAGATGCTGGAAGCCGTGGCCGGTCAGTTCGCGCTTGAGGGTCTGGGTCGCCACCATCACCGCGGTGGCGGGATGGTGGAACCAGCGCAGCCAGCGCCAGATCACGCGTTCGGGCACCATGCGGAAGCGGGTATGCACATATTCGGCAAAGCGGGTGTGGAAGGCGGTGGTGAAGGCGATGCCATGTTTGAGGCAGATGCGCCGCGCCGTCAGGCCGAGGCTCCCCTCTGTGGCGATATGCACCGCATCGGGCGCGAATTCGCGGATCTCGCGCGTCATGGCCGCGCGCTGGAAAAGGGCCAGGCGAATTTCCGGATAGGTCGGCATGGGAAAGGCGCGCCGCCCCAGCGGCGTGATATAGCGCACGGTATGGCCCAGTGCGGCGAGATCCTTGCCCAGGATCTCAAGCGTGCGCACCACGCCGTTCACCTGCGGTGACCAGGCATCGGTGACGATGAGGATTTTCAAATGCGCCGCCACGCCGGCAATTGGTCCCGGCTGCAGGCGCATCGACCTACGCGGGTACAGCCTGGGCCTTGACCCTGCCGTGAGAAGCGGCAAGCGGAGCCTGGTTTCTTGCGGCGTGTCTCTGTGAAGGATCTGCCCAGCGAAGAATCTCCATATGCCCGTGGGCATCTTCGACAAGGGCGCTGCAGCTTTCAACCCAGTCTCCGTCGTTGTGATAGATGATGCCGCCAATCTCGCGGATTTCGGCATGGTGGATATGGCCGCACACCACCCCGTCTACACCGCGCAGGCTGGCCTGTTCGGCCACGACCTCTTCGAAGCGCGAGATGTATTCCACCGCGTTCTTGACCTTGTGCTTGAGGAAGGCCGACAGCGACCAATAGGGCAGGCCCATGCGCTTGCGCACGCGGAACAGCAGGTCGTTGAAGTGCAGCGCCCAGCCATAAGCCCAGTCGCCGGCATGGGCCAGCCACTTGGCAAAGGAGATCACGCCGTCGAAGCGGTCGCCATGCAGCACCCACAGCCGCTTGCCGTCGGCGGTTTCATGGATGGCTTCCTGGATCACTTCCACGCCGGCGAACAGGCGGCCGGCATATTCGCGTGCGAACTCGTCATGATTGCCCGGCACGAAGATCACGCGCGTGCCATTGTCCACCTTGCGCAGAATTTCGCTGATCACATGGGTCTGTGCGGCCGTCCAGTACCAGCGGCGCTTCAGTCTCCAGCCGTCAACTATGTCACCCACCAGAAACAGCGTGGCGCAGTCATTGTGCGCCAGGAAATCGGCCAGGGCTTCGGCCTTGCAGCCGCGCGTGCCCAGATGCGTGTCGGAAATGAAGATGGTGCGATGCCGTTTGAAGTGGGCTGTGTCGATGGCGGTGGCAGTTGGAGGAGCAGCGGCGCGGGGCGGAACGAAGTTTCCCAGCGCATTTTCGAACCACGCAACATCGGCCATCGGGTGTCTCCAGCCATCTACTGGAGCGGGGAGTAGCTGCTTCGCGCGAATCTTTTGTTGCGCGGATGCGACGGTGTGATGAATCCGCTGCGCTAACGGTGCTGTGACATGTTGCGACGCACATATGCTGAAAGAGGCAGCAGTCCGGTCACTTTGCGGGCAACTGTGACATATTTTTCCAGCATTTCTGCGGCATTTTGTCTGGAATCGTTATACATTGCGTATTGCAGACAAGGCCGGGTTTCTCCATATTGTTGCAGCGCGGTATTGCAATCTTCGATTGCAAGGCCGCCGCCCTTCCTGGGCGTTTCCTCCCTGAACTTGGCCGCTCTTCGGAGCGGCCATTTTTTTGCGCGGGTCTTTGGCGTCGTGAGTTCGTCGCGCCGTCGCTCGTGGACCAACGTCCACGTCGCTAGGCGCTCCTGCCCACGCCACCAAATCCCTCTCGCAAAATGGTGCTTAGTTGGCAGAGGCGACGCGGGCTGCGGAAAGCGCAGCAATCTGCGGCTGCTCGTTGTCGGCGACCAAAACCGAGCCGTCATAGCTGATGGCTGCGGCCGAGATCACCAACGTGTTGCCACCGGTCGCGCGGAAGGCGGCGGCCGAGGGTTTGCCATATTGATCGGTCTGGATGCCCGTCGCCTGGCCCAGCGCATGGCCGTTCTGATCCAGCACTTTGGCGGAAGCGGCGCCGGACGGTATCGAAGACAGGCTGTTCAGCGCCACCGGGGCCAATTCTTCTGCGCAGGCCAAGGCGGGCGCGCCTATGAACAAGGCGCACAGGATAAAGGTGCGGAAGCAGGACATGTGGGAACCCTTTTGGGTTACCCTTTTAAAACGCGATGTGGGCCTGCCGGTTTCAGGCGCCGCCAATTATTCGATTAGGTTATTCTGCGGCTTGCGGCAGCTGATCGGGACCGCCCAGCTGCGACAGCGGGATGGCCGTCAGCCATTCCATCGCCCGTGTTAGGCGCGCGCGCACCGATTCAAACACCGGTCGCTTGGTGATCCGGTCCTCGTCCAGGTACAGCGCGCGGTTGATCTCGATCTGCAGCGCATGGCAGTTGGCCGCGATCCTGCCGTACTGCACCGTGGTGTGGCCGCCGGCATAGGGCGTGTTGCGCGCCACCGAAAATCCTTCGCGGGTGAAGGCCGCTTCGGCGCGGGCCGTCAAAGCCGGCGCGGCGCTGGCGCCATAGCGGTCGCCCAGCACGATGTCGGGCACCGACAGGGCTGATGGCATGGAATGGCAATCCAGCAGAACCGCCACGCCGAAGCGGGCGCGGGTTTCTTCCATCAGCGCAGCCAGCGCCGCGTGATAGGGCCGGTAAAGCTGGGCCAGGCGGTTGTCGGCCTCCTCGCGTCCCAGCTTGCCGCGATAGATCTCGGCCCCGTCGCGCACGATGCGGGGAATGACCCCCAGGCCGGCCGAGACGCGCGGGCTTGGCGCATCCACCGGCACGCCGACCGCGCCGTCGAACATGGCGACATCCAGCTCGGCCATGCCGCGATTGACGTCCAGCCAGGCGCGCGGGAACAGCGCGGCGAGCAGGGGCGCGCCCAGGCCAATGGCGCCGGCGAACAGCTCGTCCACGAACGCATCCTCGGACCGGCGCAGGGTGGTGGCGTCCAGCCGCGACCGCTCCAGCAGGCTGGCCGGATAGCGGCGTCCCGAATGGGGCGAGGCGAACAGGAACGGCACCGTCTGGCGCACCGGGCGGTCCAGGCGAAATGGGGCCGTTTCAGCGGGGTCTTGGCGTGCTTCCATGCAGGTTAAGACTCGTTAACGGCCGCAGGGTCGCACCAAGGCGTGGGGGTGGCAAGGTTCCCGCCCTGTTAACCGAGGTTTACAGCCTTGCCCTGTATAGGCTTGTATAGAGACGGGCAGGCGGGCTGACATGGCGCATATCCTTCTGGCGGAAGACGATGAATCGCTGCGCAAGTTCCTTGCGGCGGCGCTGGTCAAGGCCGGCCATGCGGTGACCGATTTCGGCGATGGCGGCGACGCCTATGAGTGCATCAAGGGTTTCACCTTCGACCTGTTGCTGACCGATATCGTGATGCCCGGCATGGACGGGATCGAGCTGGCCAAGCGGGCCGCCGAAATGAATGCCGCCCTGAAGATCATGTTCATCACCGGCTTTGCCGCCGTGGCGCTGCACCCCGCATCGGGTGCGCCCAAACAGGCCAAGGTCCTGTCCAAGCCGTTCCACCTGCGCGAGATCGTGGCGGAAGTGGACCGGATGCTGGCCGCGGCCTAGGCCCGAGCCGGAGCCCAAAAGGCCCGATCCGCAGTTGCGAATGACTTGCATCTGGTGGGGCCTTTTTGGCGCCCAAACCCCCTTCCGACGATCAATTTGGCCCGTTTGCGAAAGGCCGCTCACTGACGGTGCCCACCCTCCAGGAACCGCTGCGGGTGGTGGCCGATCCGCCGATCTTCATGACCCGCCGGCGCGGCTTGCCCCTTGGGAGGGCCGACGTTATAGAGGCGCCCTCCTGACGGTGGGGCGGCTAGCTCAGCGGGAGAGCACTTCCTTGACATAGTACGGCTCCTATAGAGTCGGACGTGTCGGAGAGCGTTGAAAAAGAGTAGCGGGCGGATCGCCAAAAGTGGCGAAAAACCTAAATGGAACGGGCGGTTAGCTCAGCGGGAGAGCACTTCCTTGACATGGAAGGGGCCACAGGTTCGATCCCTGTACCGCCCACCATTTCCCCTCCGGGGGGCTATCGGGGGGCCGTTTCGTAGAAACCGCCGACCTTCGATTATTCTGGGAACCTAGTTCCCCATCGACGCCGTTTCGGCGCGCGGCCGTCCGACCGTGATCGCTAGCGGGAATGTCTGCTTTACCCCCCAAAGCGGTCATTCGTTTGGATGAGCCGAATGTCCGCTTTGCGCCAAAAGCGGACATTCAGGCTTGATGTGATTGACCGTAAGCGCCTGACCAATTGGCGAACTAACGCAACCCA
>CAIUTH010000315.1 GCA_903902075.1 uncultured Alphaproteobacteria bacterium | reverse complement strand
CGATTGCGGTTCCCACTGCAATGACCTTTCCTCTGGTGAGCAAATTTCTCAACGTGCGGGTAATTGTCGCCACCGCCATGTTCTCGGTGGCCTTCGGCGACTATCTGCTGAGCGGGATGACAGTCAGTTCCGCCGGGTCTGATTTCACCGTGGCGCAAGTGCTCTATGGCATTGGCACGACCATGTCGGCGATGCCGCTGCAGGGCGCGGTGATCTCGTCAGTGCCGCCCGAGGATGCCGCCGAGGCCAACAGCCTGAGCTCGGTCTCGCGCAACCTTGGCGGCTCGATCGGGCTTGCCGCGCTGGCGAGCTTTCAGGACCAGCGTTTCGATTTCCACCACTGGCAGATCAATAGCACGCTGGGCGCGAACGATCCGAACCTGCAACAACAGCTCGCCAGCGCGGCGCAGGTGTTCGGCAGCGGGCCGGAGGGGCAGACGGCAGCCTATCAGGCGCTCGATGGCCAGGTGCTGCAACAGGCGCTGGTGATGTCGTTCAACGATGTCTATCTCGCGCTGTTCCTGGCCGGGATGCTGGTCATTCCGCTGGCCATGTTCCTCAAGTCGCCGCCCAAGGGCAGCTCGCCGATGGCGATGCACTGATGCGCCGGGCTGTGGTTCTTGCTGCCGTGCTGGCGGTGGCTGGCTGCAAGAGCGGGCCGGACTATGCATGGCCGCCAGCGCCTGCCTCCAAGGCCATGGCGAGCGGGGCGTTTCTCCGCGCAGGCGATCTGGCCAATGCGCCCGCACCGGCGAAGTGGTGGCAGGGTCTGGGGGATTTGCAGCTCGATGCCTTGATCGCCAAGGGTCTCGCCGAAGCGCCCGGGCCCGCTGCAGCCGAAGCGCGGCTGCGGCAGGCGCGGGCAGAGCTGGCCTCGACGCGCGCGGGGCTGTTGCCTGCGGGCGGGGCCTCGCTGCTTTATGCCCATGCCGGGCTGCCCGATGGCGCGATTGGTGGGAGCACCAGCGGAAGTTCCGGCAGCTCCGGAAGCAGCAACATCAACCTGTTCAACGCCGGTTTCGATGCCCAGTGGGAGGCCGATCTGTGGGGTGGCAAGCGCCGCGATATTGAGCGCGCCACCGCTGAGGCCGGAGCGAGGGAAGCGCGGCTGGCCGATGCTCAGGTCATGTTATCCGCCGAGATCGCGCGGGCCTATGTGGCGCTGCGGGGCAGGCAAATGCGCCTGGCCTTGCTGGGCGAGCGCCAAGCGCTGGAATTGCGGCTGGTGGAGGTGGCGCGGGCGCGTTTCGCCGGAGGCACGGCGCCGCGCCAGCCGCTTGAGGCCGCACAGGCCCGGGCCGAACGCACCGAGGCCGAGCAGGCAGGCGTGTCGGCAGAAGTCGCGAGCTACAGCGATGCGCTCGCCGTGCTCACCGGGCAGGCTCCGGGCGAAATGGCAGACCTGGCCCCCGCCGCCATTCCCCTGCCTCCAGCGGAAGTCGCCGTCGGCGATCCCGCCGCCATGCTGGCGCGCCGCCCGGACATTCGGATGGCCGAACGCCAGCTTGCGGCGGCCACGGCGAAAATCGGCATGGAGAAGGCAAAGCGTTTCCCCACCGTCTCGTTCATGGGCCTGATCGGCATCGGCGGCACCAGCGGCGGCGATCTGTTCGATGTATCCAAGCTCTCGACAATCGCCTTGCCGCGCCTCACCTGGAACTTTCTCGACTTCGGACGTGGCGCGGCGGCCGTGCGCAGTGCCGAGGCGGGGCGCGATGCAGCGCTGGCGGATTACCGGGGGCAGGTCCTCACCGCGCTGCAGGATGCGGAAGCCGCGCTCGCCCGCTATGGCGCGGCGCGGACTGCCTTGGCGCGAATGGCCAGCGGGGCAGGGCACCTGCGCGAGATTGCCCGCCTACAGGGCCTACGCGGCAAGGCCGGGACCGCACCACCTGCCGAAGCACTTGAAGCGCAGCATCAGGCAATCGAAGCGCAAATGGCAGAAAGCGCAGCCCGCGCTGATTTGACGCAAGCCTATGTCGCCTTGGCGAAGGCACTTGGGCTAGGCTGGCGCAATGACTGATTCTACGCCTTCGCGCGGCCGCCCGGCGGCGGGCGATGCCCCGCTGATCACGGGGCGGATCGTGGATGCCGCATGGGATGTGCTGCTCGAAGGCGGCCCCGAGCAATTCTCGCTCGACAAGGTGGCGACCGCCGCCCACGCCAGCAAGCAGACCATCTACGCGCGCTTTTCGGGCAAGCTGGAATTGCTGCAGGCATTGCTCGCCGCGCGCACCGGGCTGATTTTAAGCGAGTTCAGCGAAGTAGCGGAGAGTGGCGGTATTGAAGGCGTTATCGCCGAAGTCACCCGCCGCTCCGCCACCTCGCTCAGCGCGCCCGAAGTGCTGATGCTGGAACGGCTGATCGACTGGGTCGATATGGCGCGGGGGCAAGACAGCGCGACCACACGAGAGGCCATCTACCGTGAAATGCACGCGCTGCTCTGCGGCTATCTTG
>CAIUTH010000314.1 GCA_903902075.1 uncultured Alphaproteobacteria bacterium | reverse complement strand
TGCCGTCATCGGTGACGATTTCTGTGCGGAACAGACCAATCTCGCGCACCTTGCCGGTGGCGTCGGCAACCTTGATCTTCTCGAACACGCGAAAGGGGCGCAGCACCAGCAGCATCACGCCGGAGGCGACGTTCGACAGCGTGCCCTGTAGCGCCAGGCCGATGGCCAGGCCCGCGGCGCCCAGAAGCGCGATCAGCGAAGTGGTCTGGACCCCGAACTGGCTCAGCACCGCCACCACCGTGACGGCGAGAATGACGTAGCGCACGCCATTGACCAGCAGGGGCTTGAGGGTTTCGTCGATCAGGCGGCTGTGTTCCACCACATCATGCAGCCAGCGTCCCATCCAGCGCGCCACCATCCAGCCGGCTATCAGGATCAGCACCGCGATAAGGAAATTCAGGGCGCCATCCACCGCCATCACGGTCAAGGTAGGCAGGGCCCCTTTCACGCTGCCTTGGACAGCGGCGACGCTGGGAAACGCGGCGGGGAGTGCAACAGACAAAGCCATGCTGTTAACCTTTGCGGTATTTTGGGCGGGGGTATCGGCGACAACGCTTGACCGCCCGAATGGTTTTGGAACCTATGGTCCCATGCGTATTATCTCCCTGAGTTACGGGCTGATTTTGGCCGCAATGTGTTTGCCGCTGGAAACAAATGCGGCATCGGCACAATCCGGCAATGGAGCCATTCGTTTCATTCCGGACTGCGCCGGCGCGACGGAAATTGCGCGAGGCCGCGTAGTACGGGTGGAAAAGAATGGCGCGCTGATCCTGAGCGATGGTCGCGCAATCCTGCTGGAAGGCATCCGCCTGCCGCAGGCCGATAGCAGCCCGCGCAATATCGTGGATCAGGCGATGGCAGAGCTGACGCAAATGGCGCTGGCTGGGCCCATCACCTTCACGTCCACGCCGCCCAAGGAAGACCGCTACGACCGCATCCGCGCGCAGGGCTTCGGCAGGCAGTGGCTGCAGACGGCGCTGCTGGAACACGGGCTGGCGCGGGTGGCGATTTCGCCCGACCGCAATGAATGTGCCCCCGACCTGTATGAGGCCGAGGCGCGCGCCCGCGCCAAACATGCGGGCCTCTGGGCGCTGGCCGGCACGCAGCCCCGGGCGCCCCAGGATATCGCAAAAGCCCCTGTTGCCACTGGCAGCTTCCAGCTGGTGGAAGGCTATGTCACCAATATCGGCAATGCCGGCGGGCGGACCTTCATCGATTTCGGCAGCAACGGGCAGCACAGCTTCTCGGCCATCGTGGCGCCGGAAGACCGCCGTGCCTTCCGCGATTATGATTTCGACGGCTTGGTCGCCCATCGCATCCGGGTGCGCGGCACCGTGCAGGATTATCGCGGCCGCCCCCAGATCGCACTGTCCAATCCCCAGCAGATTGAAGTGCTGAACTAGCCGCGTCTAAGCTGGGCTTCAGAGGAGCATCGGCATAACCATCACCATCACCGCTTTTGAACGCTCGCCCGATGGCGGCAGGGGACTGGCACGCGACACGCGCGTACGCTGGGCGCTGGAGGAAGCGGGGCAGCCCTATGAGGTGCGGCTGGTGTCCTTTCCGGCGCTGAAACAGCCCGCGCATCTGGCGGTCAATCCGTTCGGCCAGATGCCCACCTATGAGGAAGAGGGGCTCGCCCTGTTCGAGACCG
>CAIUTH010000313.1 GCA_903902075.1 uncultured Alphaproteobacteria bacterium | reverse complement strand
GCAGCGGTCGGTGTGGGGGCGCGCATGTCAGAAACGAAATCAATCAGCGTGGTGTCAGTCTCATGCCCCACCGCCGAGATCAGAGGGATCACGCTGGCCGCCGCGGCGCGCACCACCGCCTCGTCGTTGAAGGCCATCAGGTCTTCCACCGAGCCGCCGCCCCGCGCCACGATGATCAGATCGGGCTTGGGCAGATGCGCGCCAAAGGCATTGAAGCCGGAGATGGCGGCGGCGACTTCGGCGGCCGCCTTCTCGCCCTGCACCGCCACCGGCCACAGCAGCACCCGGCGGGGAAAGCGCGCTTCCAGACGGTGCATGATGTCGCGGATCACCGCGCCGGTGGGCGATGTGATCACGCCGATGACATCGGGCAGGAAAGGCAGCTTCTTCTTGCGGGACGCATCGAACAGGCCTTCGGCCGCCAGCTTCTTGCGCCGCTCCTCCAGCATCGCCATCAGCGCGCCAAGGCCCGCGAGCTCCACCTGCTCCACGATGATCTGGTAGCGCGACGATCCGGCATAGGTGGACAGCTTGCCGGTGCAGATCACTTCCATGCCCGCTTCGGGGCGGATCTTCAGCCGGGCGGTGTTGCCGCGCCAGATCACCGCGTTCAGCACCGCCTTGTCGTCCTTCAGGTCGAAATAGACATGGCCGGAGGAATGGAATTTCAGCCCCGAAATCTCGCCCCGCACCCGGACAAAGGCGAACTGGTCCTCCACCGCGCGCTTCAGGGCGGCGGACAATGTTGTGACTGTAAATTCGGGCAGGTTGGAAACTGGTGTTTCGGGCATGGTCCCATGATACAGGGTGGCGGCGGGCAAAGGCGAGGTTTGCGGTGAGGGTCTTGTTGGTTGGTTCGGGGGGCCGCGAACATGCGCTGGCCTGGGCGCTTTCGAAAAGCCCCCTGCTGACAAAGCTTTATTGCGCGCCCGGCAATGCGGGCATCGCCGCGGTGGCCGAGTGCATCCCCATCCCCGCCACCGACTTTGCCGCCCTGGCCAAATTCGCCGTGGACACCCGAATCGATTTCGCCGTCATTGCCGCCGACGCCCAGCTGGTGGGCGGGCTGTGGGACGTGCTGGAGGCAGCCGGCATCCGCAGCCTGGGGCCATCGAAAGCCGCCGCGGTGCTGGAAGGCTCCAAGGGTTTTGTCAAAGAGCTTTGCGACGAGATGGGCATTCCCACTGCTGCGTATCAGCGCTTCACCGCGCCGGATGCCGCCAAGACTTTCGCCGATGGCCTGGGTTACCCGGTGGTGATCAAGGCCGATGGATTGGCGGCCGGCAAGGGCGTGATCATCGCGAACGACAAATTGGAAAGCCACAAGGCGATCGACTTCATGTTTGAAGGCGGCTTTGGCGATAGCGGTCACGCCATCGTGATCGAGGAATTCATGGACGGCGAAGAAGCCAGCTTCTTCGCGCTCAGCGATGGCACAAACGTGATCCCGCTGGCCGGTGCGCAGGATCACAAGCGCGTAGGCGATGGCGACGCCGGACCCAACACCGGCGGCATGGGCGCTTACTCACCGGCACCGGTTCTGACGCCGGCGTTGGAACAGGTGGCGATGGAGCAATTCATCAAGCCCACCGTCGCGGCGATGAAGGCCAAGGGCATGCCCTATCTGGGCGTGCTGTATCTGGGCCTGATGATCACCAAACAGGGTCCCAAGCTGGTGGAATACAATGCCCGCTTCGGCGATCCGGAATGCCAGGTGCTGATGCCGCGCCTGAAAAGCGACCTGCTGACCGCGCTGGTGGCGGCGCGCGACGGCAAGCTCACGCCGCTGGAATGGCGCGACGAGGTGGCGCTGACGGTTGTGATGGCCTCGAAGGGCTATCCCGGTTCGACCGAAAAAGGACATGTCATCACCGGCCTGGACGAAGCCGCCAGGCTGCCCGGCATCACCATCTTCCATGCCGGAACCCAACAGCGCGGCAACGATATCGTCGCGGTCGGCGGACGGGTGTTAAATGTCACGGCCCTGGGCAAGGACGTGACCCAGGCACAGGCCCGCGCCTATGACGCGGTCAAGCGGATACACTGGGAAGGTTCCTTCTGCCGCACCGATATCGGCTGGCGCGCACTAAGCCGTTGATTTGTGCGCATCCGCTCACGGGGCGTTGACAGATCGCCACCGAAAAGGCACCCAACTGTCATGCTTTTGTGGGCGGGCTTACTATCCATCCTGGTCGGGTGCGCGGCGCTGTTGATCGACCGTGCCCTGGCGCATTTCATCTATGACCATGTCAGCGGCCGCGCCCACAAGGCGCTGGACCGCATCACACACTATGCGAAGGCCGGCCACTGGCTGGCGGCTGCCATCCTGGCGCTGATCGTGGCGGCGGGCATGCGGCACTTCAATGTGCTGGCCGACGAGGTCACCCAGCTGATCAACTATTCGCTGGCCTTCATCGCCAGCCTGACCCTGGGCAGCGGGTTTCTGCATGTCATCAAGCTGGCGCTGGGCCGCCGGCGCCCGCGCGACGACATGGAGATGGGGCTGTATGGCTTCATGCCGCTGGCCTTCAATCCCGATTACAATTCGTTCCCCTCCGGCCATGCCCTGACCATCTGCTGCGTGGCGGTGATCTTCACCTGCGTGTGGCCGATGGCCTGGCCCATCTGGTTCGGCATCGCCGCGCTGCTCGCCGTCACGCGCGCGCTTCTCACCGCGCATTTCCTCAGCGACGTCCTGATCGGCGCCGGCATCGGCCTGATCGCGGCGCGCGAAGTGCTGCAGCTGGGCTTTCCCGGTTTCTCACCGGTCTGGTTCTAGGCGCGCCGCGCGCGGAAGAACGCTTTCAATATTTCGCCGGCTTCCAGCGCATGCGGCTCTGTCTGCATCACCGCGGGACGATGATGACAGGTGGGCTGCTCGAAGAAGCGCGGCCCGTGCAGCACAGCCCCGCCCTTGGGATCGCAGGCCGCGAACACCAGCCGCCCGATGCGCGCCATCGCCATGGCGCCTGCGCACATGGCGCAAGGCTCCAGGCTGACATACAGCGTCGATCCGATCAGCCGCTCATTGCCCAGCACCTTCGCGCCGGCGCGCATCGCCAGCATCTCGGCATGAGCGGTAGGGTCCTTGAGCTCCAGGATGCGGTTGCCATCCTTCGCCAGCAGCGCGCCATCGGGGCCCAGCAGCGCCGCGCCCACCGGCACTTCGCCCCGCAAAGCGGCCGATTTCGCTTCTTCCAGCGCCAATGCTATGGCTTGCCGATCATCCATGGTCCGGAGTTAGCATTGCCGCCCCCCTCAACACCAGCCGGCGACCGTATTGCCAAAGTCATTGCCCGGGCCGGGATCTGCTCGCGCCGGGACGCCGAAAAGCTGATCCTGGAAGGCCGGGTCAAGCTGGACGGCGTGGTGGTGAAATCGCCCGCGGTCAACGTCACCACCAACAATGTCGTGCAGGTGGACGAGAAGCCGCTGGCCGAGCCGGAAGGCGCGCGTCTGTGGCGCTATCACAAGCCCAACGGCCTGGTGACAACCCACAAGGACGAAAAGGGCCGGGCCACCGTGTTCGCCAATGTGCCCAAGCATCTGGGCCGCGTGGTGTCGGTGGGGCGGCTGGACTTCAACACCGAAGGCCTCTTGCTGCTCACCAATGACGGCGACATCGCGCGCCGCATGGAACTGCCGGCCTCGGGCTGGACCCGCATCTATCGCGTGCGCCTGTTCGGTAAGGTGACCCAGGCCGATCTCGACAAGCTTGCCAGCGGCATCACCATCGACGGCGTCAAGTATGGCCCCATCGTTGCCGACCTGGAACGCAGCAAGGGCCTGCACAGCTGGGCCACCGTCAGCCTGAAGGAAGGCAAGAACCGCGAGATCAAGCGGGTGATGGAACGGCTGGGCCTGAAGGTCTCCCGCCTCATCCGCACCGCCTATGGCCCGTTCCAGCTGGGCCAGCTGCCCGAAGGCCAGGTCGAGGAAATCCCCGCCCGTCTGTGGCGGGAAAAGCTGGGAATCGGCCGCAAAAAACGTGCTGACCGGGATGAGTAAGACGGCTATAAGCCGCGTCTAACGGGAGACGGCCATGGGAAGCATGAAAGACAAGCGCAAGAACCAGCTTCAGCCGCCCTATGCTGCTGAGACCAGGGACGTGCGCTTCGCCGGCACCTTCGAGGTGCTGGTGCCGGTTCCCGAGCGCAACAAGCCGCAGCGCGTGCCGCTGCAGTTCCCCACCATGGCCGCCGCCGAGAACTGGATTCACAGTCCCGACGGCAAGGACATGATCTCCGACATCCTGAAGGAAGCCCAGAAGGGCTGATACCGCCGCTGGGCCGGCGCCGCCGGTCCTGCGTACGTCATGGGGCGGGGGTTACAGGCCCCGCCGCTTTGGGTGTAACTTTTTCCCGCCGCCCACGAACGCTTTGAAGGAGCCGTGTTTGATCGCCCAGGAGGCGCAATACCGGGACTGGATGCTGGCCGCCCTGATGGGCGATGCCGGCGCCTACCGGATGCTGCTTGGGGGTCTGACCCGGCATTTGCGAAGCTATTACGCGCGCCGCCTGGATGCGGCCGCGGCCGAGGATGCCGTGCAGGAAACATTGATCGCGATTCACACGCGGCGCGCCACCTATGACCCGGCCCTGCCCTTCACCGCCTGGGTCTATGGCATCGCGCGCTACAAGCTGATCGACGAGTATCGCCGCCACAAGCGCCGGGCCACCGTGCCACTGGACGAAGCCGCCGACCTGTTCGGCCATGACGATGCCACCGACGCCATTGCCAAACGAGACGTCACCAAATTGCTGGACAAGCTGCCGCCCGCCAAGCGGCAGCTGGTGAAGGACATCAAGCTGGACGGCGTCAGCGTGGCGGATGCGGCGGCGCGCACGGGGCTTTCGGAATCGGCGGTGAAGGTCACGGTGCACCGGGCCATCAAGTCGCTTGGTGACGATTTAGGGGAACGCGATGCAGACCGATGACCTGATCGCGCATCTTTCCAATGACTTGCCGCCGGTGCGCAATGGCGCGGTGATGCGCGTTCTGCTGTCCGCCATCACGCTGGGCGTGATCGGCTCCACCGCCGTGATGGTGCTGGTCCTGCATCCGCGCCACGACCTGGCCGAAGCAATGACCAGCTTCGGCATGTGGACCAAGCTTCTCTATACCTTTGCCCTCACCGCTTTCGGCTTCTGGCAGGTGGAGCGGGCGGGCCGCCCCGGCGCGGACATGGTCCGGCCCGCGCTGCTGCTGGCCTTGCCGGTGCTGGCCATCGTACTTCTCTCTCTTATCCAGATGAACGCAGCCGACGCCGATCCGCGCCTTCTGCTGATGGGCCATACCGCGCGCACCTGCGCGTTGCTGGTCACCATGACCGCCCTGCCCACCCTGGCGGCGACCTTCTGGGCGCTGAAGCGGCTGGCGCCCACAAGGCTGGCACTGGCCGGGACCGGTGCCGGATTGTTTGCCGGCGCGGCCGGCGCCTTTGTCTATTCCTTCCACTGCCCCGAGGGCGCGGCGCCTTTTATTGCTGTCTGGTACAGCCTGGGCGTCGCGTTAACCGCGGCAATCGGGGGTTTTCTGGGTCCAAGGTTCCTGCGTTGGTAAGCGGATGTTCACTTTTTGCGTGTTAATTCTCTGATCCGAATACGGTTGGAGACCAGAATATGCGTAAGTTGATCCTCATCGCCGCCGCGCTGGCCATTGGCAGCCTGGCCGCCAACGCCGACCCTCTTCAGGACGGCGCCCGTTATTTCCAGCGCGCGGATTACAACCGCGCCCTCGCCTCCTGGCGCCCGATGGCGGTCCAGGGCAATCCGGTGGCCCAGAACAATCTGGGCATCATGTACCTGGATGGCAAAGGCGTTCCGCAGAACACTTCGGAAGCTGTTCGCTACCTGTCGCTGTCCGCCGCGGCCGGCTCTTCGCTGGGCCAGAACAATCTCGGCGGCCTGTATCGTGACGGCAAGGGCGTTCCGCGCGACTTTGGCAAGGCCGCCCAGTGGTTTTCCGCCAGCGCCGCGCAGGGCAATTCCGCCGGCATGTACAACCTGGGCCTGATGTATGAAATGGGCCAGGGCATCAAGGCCGAACCCTTCCATGCTTACATGTGGTACGCGCTGGCCGCCGACATGGGCAACATGCCCAATGCCGCCGCCCATCGTGACGCCCTGTGGCGCCGCATGACCCCGGCCGCGCAGAACCAGGCCCGTCAGCTGGCCGTGGCCTGCAAGCGCGCCAGCTATCGCGGCTGCCGCTAAGCCATTATCCACTTACAAAGAAAAGCGGCCCGGTCTCCCGGGCCGCTTTTTTGTTGCCCGACCGGCAGCCGCCTAGCGCAGCGCGCCGAGCAGGTACAGGACCAGGATGATGATGAGGATGGTGCCGACGGCGCCGCCGCCACTAACCACGCCATAAAGTTTGAAACCAAAACTGGCGCCAGGCATCAGAAGAACCAGAAGAATGATCGGCCAGGCCCTGATCCTATCGCGTTCGTGATCCAAGTACGCCGCAAGACT
>CAIUTH010000312.1 GCA_903902075.1 uncultured Alphaproteobacteria bacterium | reverse complement strand
TTGATGCCGTTGGGCAAAATCGGAGACTAAAAAGTAGCAATAGCCCCCTCGACGCCCTAATTTAGGCGTTCGCGGCGGTAATGGGTGCGTTTGGCACAAAATACCGGATATTTAGGCTGATTGCCGCCTCTTTTTGTAAGGCTAGCGTCTCTGTGCGGATGGCCTTATATGGCAACCCGGAAAAAGCTCAGGATTGCTCATGAAGACCGTCGCCAACTTTGACCGTATCGGCGAGGAAAACGCCTTTGCCGTTCTGGCCCGCGCCACCGCCCTGGCCGCCCAGGGCAAGGACATCATCAATCTGGGCATCGGCCAGCCTGATTTTCGCACCCCTGAGCATATCGTCGAGGCGGCAGCCAAGGCGCTGCGCGACGGCCATCACGGCTACACCCCTGCCAACGGCATCCTGCCGCTGCGCGAGGCGGTGGCAGCCGATCTTCTCAAGCGCTATGGCGTGGCGGTGTCACCTGAGGAAGTGATGATCATGCCGGGCGGTAAGCCCACGATGTACATGTCGATCATGATGTTCGGCGAGCCGGGCGTTGAGATCATGTATCCCGATCCCGGCTTTCCCATCTATCGCTCGATGATCGAATATACTGGCGCCACCCCTGTGCCGATCCCGATCCGTGAGGAAAACGGTTTTGCTTTCTCCGCGGACGAGACCTTGGGCCTGATCACCGACAAGACCCGGCTGATCATCATCAACTCGCCGGCCAATCCGACCGGCGGTGTCACGCCCAAGGCGGAAGTCGAGAAATTCGTGAAGGGTATGGAAAAGTGGGCGAGCGTCGCCATCCTGTCGGACGAGATCTACGACCAGCTACTCTATGACGGCGAAAAGCATGTCACCCTGCTGAATTATCCCTCCATCCGCGACCGACTGATCATCCTCAATGGCTGGTCCAAGACCTATGCCATGACCGGCTGGCGGCTCGGCTATGCGATCTGGCCGGGTAAACTCTACGACTATGCCCGCAAGCTGGCGGTGAACCTGCATTCCTGCGTCAACGCGCCGACCCAATATGCCGGCATTGCCGCCCTGACCGGGCCGCAGGATGCGGTCGCCCACATGCTTGGCGAGTTCGACAAGCGCCGCAAGCTGGTGGTGGAGGGTCTCAACAAGCTGCCGGGCGTGTCCTGCATCACGCCCAAGGGCGCCTTCTATGCTTTTCCGAATGTGAAGCAGACCGACTGGAAGGCCAAGCCGTTGGCCAACGCGCTGCTGGATGAGGCTGGCATGGCGCTAATAGGCGGACCGGATTTCGGCATTCTGGGCGAAGGCTATTTGCGCCTGTCCTACGCCAATTCGGCGGAGAATATCCTGCGCGCCCTGGAGCGCATGGGCGAATTCCTGCAGACCCGCAAGGCGGCCTAGTTCTGAGCTTCAAGGCGATCATCTTCGATTGCGACGGTGTTCTGGTCGACAGCGAAGTCATCGCGCTGAAGGTCGAGCTGGAGATGCTGGCCGAGCAGGGCCTAACCTTCGAGCGCAGCGATTATGTGAACCGCTTCATGGGCCTTTCCACCGACGCCTTTCACGCCGCCATCGATGAAGAATTCCAGAGGCGCCTAGGCCGGCCGATCGCCGAAGCCGTCCGCCAGTCTGAGCGGCTGCGCGCAGTGATGGTGGCAGAACTGACCGAAGTGCCGGGCGCGGTGCATGCCATGGCCAGATTGACCCTGCCCAAGGCCATCGCCAGCTCCGGCTCGGTGGGCGGGCTGGAGCGCAAGCTCAAGCGCACCGGCCTGTGGGAGCATTTCACGCCCCATGTTTATGGCGCCGACCATGTCACCCATGCCAAGCCGGCGCCGGATCTGTTCCTGCATGCCGCCGCGGCGCTGGGAGTGCCGCCCGCCGACTGCCTGGTGCTGGAAGACAGCGTGAATGGGGTGATCGGCGCCAAGGCGGCCGGCATGACGGTCTGGGGTTTTCTGGGCGGCGGCCATGCCGATGACGGGCTGGGCGCGCGCCTGGTTCAGGCCGGGGCGGCGCGGCTGGTCCGCGACTGGCCGGAAGCGGCCGGATTGCTCGCTTAACCGGTAAGCTTAACGCACGCTCGGCTTTGGCGGCTGTGCCAAAACGGGATTACATCCCCTCCATCCCAGAGATGGGTATCAGAGGGATGAGCATGTTCGCTGTCATCAAAAGCATCGCACAGGGGATTTTGCGGGTGGCGTTTGCCGCCTGTGCCGGTGCGGCCGTGCTGCTGATCTGCGTTGCCGCCTGTGCCTTTACTTTAATCTCGGCCCCGCCGCGCATTCAGGTGCGGTAGTAGTCCCGGAACCAGTCCACGAATTTTGGAATGCCAACGCTGATGGGCGTGGTGGGCCTGTAACCCAGCGCCGCCGTGCTGGCATCTATATCGGCCCAGGTCGCGGGCACATCGCCCGGCTGCATCGGCGCCATTATGATCTGCGCTTTCTTGCCCAGTGCCTTTTCGATCTGCACGAAGAAATCGGTGAGCTTCTCGGACCTGTTGTTGCCCAAATTGTAGACCGCATGCGGCGGCGTGCCCGAGGCGGGCCTGTCGAGCGCCTTCAGCACCCCGTCCACGATGTCGTCAACATAGGTGAAGTCGCGCCACATCTCGCCGTGATTGAACACCTTGATCGGTTCGCCCGCCGCTATGGCCTTGGCAAACAGGATCGGCGCCATGTCAGGCCGGCCCCAGGGCCCATAGACGGTGAAGAAGCGCAGGCCCGTGCAGGGGATCGCATAGAGATGCGCGTAGGCCTGGGTGAAGAGTTCATCGGCGCGCTTGGTGGCGGCATAGAGCGAATTGGGATGATCCACCGCATCACCCACCGCGAAAGGCGTCTTCTTGTTGGCGCCATAGACGGACGAGGAGCTGGCATAGACGAAATGCTGTAAGCTGGGCAGTGCCCGCGCCAGTTCCAGCATTACCGTATGGCCCATCATGTTGGCGGTGACATAGGCGAAAGGGTCTTCCAGGCTGTAGCGGACACCAGGCTGGGCCGCGAGGTGGATGATCGCGGTGATGCCGGTGGTGGCCAGGGTCCCGATCACGCTTTTGTCGGCGATGTCGGACTGGTGAAAGGTGAAGCCCTTGTGCGGCACCAGGGTCTGCAGCCGCGCCTGTTTAAGCGCGACATCATAATAGGGGCTTAGATTGTCCACGCCGATGACGCTGTCGCCGCGGGCCAGAAGCGCCCGTGAAACCGCGGCACCGATGAAGCCCGCCGCACCGGTGACCAGAATTTTCGCCAATTGCGGCCTGCTCAGAGACTCCAGTACCGAACATTGCTGGGGATCAGCTTGCGGTCAATAACAGATTTGATGTCGGCCAGGATGCCGCCCTTACGCAGCATGGCGGGCATTTTCGCGCTGTTCTTGAGATACTCGGCATGCGGCACCGCCAGGACCAGCGCGTCCAGATTCTTAAAATCCGAAACCGGACTGATCTGAAGCCCGTATTCGCGCTTGACCTCCCGCGGATCGGCCAGGGGATCATGCACGATGGGCGTGATGCCGAAGGTCTTGAGCTCGGCCAGCACGTCCGGTACCCGGCTGTTGCGGATGTCGGGGACATTTTCCTTGAAGGTCAGTCCCAGGATGCCGACCTTGGCCTTGTGGATCGGGCGTTCGCCTGCGGCCATGAAACGCACCACCCGGCGGGCGATGATGTTGCCCATGGAGTCGTTGATGCGCCGGCCGGCCAGGATTACCTGTGGGTTGTAGCCCAGCTCAAGTGCCTTGGCGGTGAGGTAATAGGGGTCGACCCCGATGCAGTGGCCGCCGACCAGTCCGGGTGAGAATTTGAGAAAATTCCATTTGGTGCCCGCCGCAGCCAACACGTCGCGGGTGGGAATTTTCATGGCGTCGCAGATGATCGCCATTTCATTCATCAGCGCGATGTT
>CAIUTH010000311.1 GCA_903902075.1 uncultured Alphaproteobacteria bacterium | reverse complement strand
GTCGACGGAAGCGCGCCGGAACTTTATGCCGACGAGCGGGCGCTCAAGCAGATCCTGATCAATCTTGTGTCCAACGCCGTCAAGTTCACGCCAGTGGGCGGCAGGATCGAAGTGATCGGCGCGCGCGCCGCCAACGGCGATTTCCAGGTCATGGTGCGCGACAACGGCCCGGGCATCCCGCGCGACAAGCTCGACATGATCTTCACGCCCTTCAACCAGGTCGACAACCGCTTCGACCGCCAGGCGGGCGGCACAGGCCTTGGCCTGGCGCTGGTGCGCGGCCTGGCCGAACTGCATGGCGGCCGCGCCTGGCTGGAAAGCGAATTTGGCCGGGGCTGCTCGGCGTTCGTGACCTTTCCGGTCTCCCGCCCCGGCGCCGCGGCAGGCTTCATCTCCGCCGCGGTGGCCTAAAGAAAAAGGCCGGGCTTTCGCCCGGCCTTTCGCATTCGATTTCGATCCGATCAGACCGAATAGTACATCTTGAACTCGACCGGATGCGGGGTGTGTTCAAAGGCATAGACCTCTTCGTACTTCAGGTCGATATAGGCTTCGATGAAGTCCTTGTCGAACACGCCACCCTTCAACAGGAAGCCATGGTCGGCCTTCAGGCTGTCCAGCGCTTCGCGCAGGGAGCCGCAGACCTGCGGAACCTTGGCCAGCTCTTCCGGAGGAAGGGCATAGAGATCCTTGTCCATCGGGCCGCCCGGATGGATCTTGTTCTCGATACCGTCCAGGCCCGCCATCAGCATCGCGGCATAGGCGAGGTAGGGGTTCGCGCCCGGATCGGGGAAGCGAACCTCGACGCGCTTGCCGTTGGGCGAAGACGAGTGCGGGATGCGGCAGGAGGCCGAACGGTTGCGGGCCGAATAGGCCAGCAGCACCGGGGCTTCGAAGCCGGGGATCAGGCGCTTGTAGCTGTTGGTCAGCGGGTTGGTGAAGGCGTTCAGCGCCTTGGCATGCTTGATGATGCCGCCGATGTAGTACAGGCACAGGTCCGACAGGTCGGCATAACCCGAACCGGCGAACAGGGGCTTGCCGCCCTTCCAGATCGACTGGTGGACATGCATGCCCGAACCATTGTCGCCCTTGACGGGCTTGGGCATGAAGGTCGCGGTCTTGCCATAGGCCTGGGCGACCTGGTGGATCACATACTTGTATATCTGCATGTAGTCGCCGCACTTGGTCAGCGTGTTGAACTTGAAGCCGAGTTCATGCTGGGCGGTGGCGACTTCGTGATGGTGCTTTTCCGGGTTGATGCCCATGTCCTTCATGACGGCCAGCATTTCGCCGCGCATGTCCTGCTCCGAGTCGATCGGGGGGACCGGGAAGTAGCCGCCCTTGACCGCCGGGCGATGGCCCAGATTGCCTTCGGCATATTCGGTGCCGGTGTTCCAGGCGCCTTCCTTGGAATCGACATAGTAGAAAGCCTTGTTCATGCCGACGTCGAAACGCACATCGTCGAAGATGAAGAATTCGGCTTCCGGACCGAAATAGGTGGTGTCGCCAACGCCCGAGGAATTGACATAGGCCTCGGCGGCCTTGGCGATCGAGCGCGGGCAGCGGCTGTAGTTCTGGCCCGTCATGGGCTCCACCACGTCGCAGATCAGGATCAGCGTGGTCTGGGCGAAGAAGGGATCGATCACCGCGGTGTCGAGGTCCGGCTTCAGCATCATGTCGGACTCATTGATCGCCTTCCAGCCGGCGATGGACGAACCGTCGAACATGGTGCCTTCGTTTAGGAAGTCGTCATCGACCATCATCAGGTCGAAGGTCACATGCTGCCACTTGCCCTTGGGATCGGTGAAACGGACGTCGACATATTTGACTTCCTTTTCCTTGATCAGCTTGTGGATGTCGGCTGCAGTCGTCTTCTTGTCGGCCATAGTTCAGTCTTCCCTTCAACGTTGATTTGCTGACCGCCCCCACCAGGGCGATGTTCTTGTGATCAGATGGCGTCCGCGCCGGTCTCGCCGGTACGGATACGGATGGCTTCCTCGACATTGAGGACGAAAATCTTGCCGTCGCCGATGCGGCCCGTTCGCGCAGCCTTCTGAATGGCCTCCACGGCGGCTTCCTGGCGGTCCTCGTTGATGACGATCTCGATCTTCACCTTTGGCAGGAAATCCACCACATATTCGGCGCCCCGGTAAAGTTCGGTGTGGCCCTTCTGGCGGCCAAAACCCTTGGCTTCGGTGACGGTGATGCCCTGGACCCCGACTTCCTGCAGCGCTTCTTTCACTTCATCCAGCTTGAACGGCTTGATGATGGCTTCAATCTTCTTCATGTGCTCCTCCGCGCGCCCGGATGGGCACGGCTCCATTAACGCTTTAGCAGGAGTTGTGCCGGTTTTTGCCGAAAAAAAGCGCAGTCTGTTCAATGGCTTGGGGGTGGGCCGTCTATAGGCCTCCGATAATGGCACATTATATAGGCATACTGCACAATAAAGCGCCATAATGACCGGCGCAAATATCTTGCAGATGGCAAGCAATGGGAGGGGCTCGCCCGGACACGAAAGCTCCCCTAAACATTGCCCCCATGCCCAATCCTGTCTTTTCCAGCCTGCCCACCAGCATCTTCCAGCACATGACCGTGCTGGCGTTGAAACATGACGCCATCAACCTGGGGCAGGGGTTCCCCGACCAGGACGGCCCGCTCTCGCTGCGCGAGGTGGCGGCCAGGCAATTGCTCGATGGCCCCAACCAGTATCCGCCGTCCAAGGGTCTTCTTGTGCTGCGCCATGCAGTGGCGGCGCATGGCGCCAAATTCTACGGCCTGGATTATGACCCCGAAGACGAAGTGCTGATCACCTCCGGCGGCACCGAGGCGATCACCGGCGCGCTGATGGCGATGGCGGGCGTCGGCGATGAAGTGGTGATGATCGAGCCCACTTATGATTCCTACCGTCCCATGGCCGAAGCGGCCGGCGCGGTGGTCAAGGCGATCCAGCTGGGACCGCCGCATTGGCGGCTGACCGAACAGGCGCTGCGCGCGGTCATCACGCCGAAGACCAAGGCCATTCTGATCAACTCGCCGCACAACCCGGCGGGCCGCGTGCTCAGCCGCGAAGAACTGGACGTGCTGGCCAGGGTGGTGACCGGCACCAGCATCGTGGTGATCTGCGACGAGGTCTATGAGCATCTGGTGTTCGATGGCCGCGCCCATATTCCGCTGGCGTCGTTGCCGGGCATGCGCGAACGCGTTTTGCGCATCGGTTCGGCGGGCAAGATTTTCTCGCTGACCGGCTGGAAGGTGGGCTGGGTGACCGGTCCGCGCGAGCTGGTCAGCGTGGTGACCAAGGCGCACCAGTTCCTCACCTTCACCACTTCGCCGGCGTTGCAGCTGGGCGTGGCGCATGGCCTGACCCATGAGATGGATTTCCCGCTGGCGCTGACGGCGCGGCTGCAGAAGAACCGGGACGTGCTGGCCGAAGGGCTGTCGAAGCTTGGTTTCGAAGTGCAGCCCTGCGAGGGCACCTACTTCCTCACCGCCGGGATCACCAAGCTGACCAATGAGAAGGACTTTGCCTTCTGTGAGCGGCTGATCCGCGAGGCCGGCGTGGCGCTGATCCCGCTGTCGGCCTTCTTCAAGAGCGGGACGCCCGACACGTTCGTGCGCTTTGCCTTCTGCAAGCAGCAGTCGCTGATCGAGCAGTCGCTGGACCGGCTGAACACATACTTCGCCAAGACATGAGCGGCGAAATCCTCACCACCGCGCAGATGGCCATGGCCGATGCCTTCGCGGTGGAGCATGGGGTGCCGTCGCTGACCCTGATGGAAAATGCCGGCCGCGCGGTGGCCGATTGCGTCACCGAGCGCTTCAAGCCGTGCCCCGTCACCGTGCTGTGCGGCCCGGGCAACAATGGCGGCGATGG
>CAIUTH010000310.1 GCA_903902075.1 uncultured Alphaproteobacteria bacterium | reverse complement strand
GCCGTATCGGGCTGGTTCGCGGGCGAACTGGCCAAGGATGGCGACAAGGAACCGCCGCGCCGCCGCGCTTTTGGCGGGCTGCTGCGTCAGGGCCTGCGCTATGGCGAGAACCCGCATCAGGAAGCGGCCTTCTATGTGGACTGCTCCAGCCGTCCGGGTGTCGCCACCGCCCAGCAGCTCCAGGGCAAGGAGCTGTCCTACAACAACATCAACGACACCGACGCCGCTTACGAGCTGGTGGCGGAGTTCGATCCCAAGGCGGGTCCCGCCTGCGCCATCATCAAGCACGCCAATCCGTGCGGCGTGGCACTGGGCAAGACCTTGAAGGACGCCTATCTGGCCGCGCTGGCCTGCGATACCCAGAGCGCCTTTGGCGGCGTGCTGGCCTTCAACACGACATTGGACGGCGCGACGGCGGAAGAGATTTCCAAGATCTTCACCGAAGTGATCATTGCCCCCGATGCGGACGAAGACGCGCGCAAGATATTGGCGTCCAAGAAGAACCTGCGCCTGCTGACGGCCGGCGGCTTGCCCGATCCACTGACCCCGACCCTGACTTATCGTTCGGTAGCGGGCGGATTCCTGGTGCAGACCCGCGACAATGGCCGCATCACGCGCAAGGAGCTCAAGGTCGTCACCAAGCGCAAGCCGACAGAGCAGGAAATCACCGACATGCTGCTGGCCTTCACCATCGGCAAGCATGTGAAGTCCAACGCCATCATCTATGTGAAGGACGGCAGCACCGCCGGCATCGGCGCCGGCCAGATGAGCCGCGTGGACTCCGCGCGCATCGCCGCGCTGAAGGCCAAGGATGCCGCCAGGATCGCCGGCTGGGACAAGCCGCGCACCGTCGGGTCTGCGGCGGCGTCGGAAGCCTTCTTCCCTTTCCCGGACGGCCTGCTGACGGTGGCCGAAGCCGGCGCCACGGCGGTGATCCAGCCGGGCGGTTCGGTCAAGGATGCGGATGTGATCGCCGCGGCCGACGAAGCCGGCCTTGCGATGGTGTTTACGGGCATGCGCCACTTCCGCCACTGAACGACCACACTCCAGCGCGAGGGATTTTGTGACCTGAGCAGGAGCGTCGCGCGGAGCGGGCTGGAAGCCCGTGAGCACGCGCGACGCACTCAGGGCGCAAAAGACCCGCGCTATCGTCTCGGTAATTTGTCGAATACCTCGCTTGGGGCAACACCCCAGATGCGGTCCTTGGCGATCCAGCCATCAATGCTTTTCTCGCCGCGAATGCGGCAGGCATCGCGCGTGCAGGCTTTCAGGCTCGCCACCGCGCCCGGATCGGCCAGCGCCACCACCTTACCGCCATTCGCCTCGGCGAAGATCTTCACGCGCCCCTTGCCGGTGACCAGCACGGTGCGCTGGTCGGTCAGCATGGCGGCACTCATCCAGCCCACGGTACCGTCGGCCGCCTGGACCCGCCGCCAGATGTCGAACTGGGCGATCACCGCAAAGGGATAGCCGCGATGGCGGTATTGCCACAGCACCTTGTGGGCAAAGGTGGGGCCTTCGCGCAGATAGGCCTTGTCGGTGCGCTGGCTGACATAGCGCAGCACGGGCGCGGCCAGGGCATCACTCGTGAGTGCGCCTGTAACAAAAAGAACCAATAAAATTGCGGACAACCGGGTCATGACATGTCTGTTCTGGCGACTCGTCATATTTAGCGCAAGCGGACGCTTCCGTCATCGGGGCGCATGGGCTTTAATGCCACCATGGCTGCCAAGAAACCCCTGGTGATCGTCACCCGCAAATTGCCCGAAGCGGTGGAAACCCGCATGCGCGAACTGTTCGATGCGCGGCTGAACGTGGACGATGTTCCCATGACCGCCGCCCAGCTGGCCGAGGCGATGGCAACCGCCGATGTGCTGGTTCCCACCATCACCGACCGCATCGACGCCAAGCTGATCGCCAAGGCGGGCCCCAACCTAAAACTGATCGCCAATTTCGGCGCCGGGGTGGACAACATCGATGTGAAGGCGACAACCGGCAAGGGTATCGCGGTCACCAACACGCCGGGCGTCCTGACCGAAGACACCGCCGACATGACCATGGCCCTGATCCTGGCGGTGCCGCGCCGGCTGGTGGAAGGCGTGGCGGCGATGGAAGCCGACAAGTTCAAGGGCTGGTCGCCCAACTGGATGCTGGGCCACCGGTTGCAGGGCAAGCGACTGGGCATTGTCGGCATGGGCCGCATCGGCCAGGCGGTGGCCAAGCGCGCCCGGGCCTTTGGACTGCAGATCCACTATCACAACCGCAAACCGGTCCATGCCGATATCGAGCAGGCGCTGGAAGCCACCTATTGGGACAGCCTGGACCAGATGCTGGCGCGCATGGACATCGTCTCGATCAACTGCCCGCACACGCCTGCCACCTTCCATCTGTTGTCGGCGCGGCGGCTGAAGCTGATGAAGCCATCCGCCTACATCGTCAACACCGCGCGCGGCGAGGTGATCGACGAGAATTGCATGGCGCAGATGCTGGAAAAGCGCGAATTGTCGGGCGCCGGGCTGGACGTGTTCGAGAATGAGCCCGCCGTGAATCCCAAGCTGCTCAAGGCGCCCAATGTCGTGCTGCTACCACATATGGGCTCGGCCACCATCGAGGGGCGGATCGACATGGGCGAGAAGGTGATCGTCAACATCCGCAGCTTCGTGGACGGCCACAAGCCGCCGGACCGCGTGATTCCTGCGATGCTCTAGCGCGCGATGAGCGCCATCAAGCCCGTTTCGTTCCAGCTATACGCGCGTGATTTCGAAGCCTTTGCCGCGCAGCTGGGCGCATCCTTCGAACGTTATGGCTTTGCCATTGTTGCCGATCACGACCTGGACCAACCGCGTATCGCTGCCGCGCAGGCCTGCGCCCAGGAATTCTTCGCCCTGCCCCAGGCAGTAAAACAAACCTATGTCAGTGGACAGGGCGGCCAGCGCGGTTATGTCCCCTTCGGCAGGGAAACCGCCAAGGGCGCTGCGCTGCATGACTTGAAAGAGTTCTGGCATGTCGGCCGCGACCTGGCCGAAGCCCATCCCTTTGCCGCATCCATGCCGCCCAATGTCTGGCCCCGCGAAGTGGCGGACTTCCAGCAAAGCCAGACCTGGCTGTTCGGTGCGCTGGACCGTCTGGGCGGGCGCATCCTGGAAGCCATCGCCCATCACCTGGGCTTGTCGCGCACGCAGTTCGATGCCGCGGTGAGAGACGGCAATTCCATCCTGCGGCTGCTGCACTATCCGCCGGTGCCCGCCGGCTGCGCCCATGTGCGCGCCGGCGCGCATGAGGACATCAACGCCATTACGCTGTTGCTGGGCGCCGAGGAAGCGGGGCTGGAAGTGCTGGACCGGGACGGCAGCTGGCTGGGAATCGAAGCGCCGCCCGGGTCTGTGGTGTGCAACATCGGCGACATGCTGTCCCGCAATGTGCAAGGCCGCCTGCCCTCCACCACCCACCGGGTGGTCAATCCGGCGCCGGCGCGGCGCGGCCTGGCGCGTTATTCCACGCCCTTCTTCCTGCACTTCGCGCCGGATTATGTGATTGCGCCACTCACCGGCGGCGGCCCGCAGGACCCATTGCCGCCCATCACCGCCGATGAATTCCTCAAACAGCGGCTGCGCGAGATCAAGCTACTCTGAGCGGCCTCACCCCTTCGACAGGCTCAGGGTGAGGATTGGAAGAAGTTCTCGTGCTGAGCTTGTCGAAGCATGAGGGCAACGCGCTATTTCAGCGTGGCGTCGAACAGTTCGACCAGCTTCTCGAACGCCCGTTCCGCCTGAAGCTCGTTGTAGACAGGCTGGTCCGGCACCGTCCAACCATGCTTGGCACCCTCATACATCTCGCTCTGGAACGCGCCATGCCAGGCGCGCAGCGAGTCTTCCAGGGTCGCGATCTGCCCGGGCGTGGCGGTGCCGTCTTCCACCGCATGGCCGAAATACAGCCGCGCCTTCACCCTGGGGATCACCGTGTGCGGGCTGCCCGGCTTGCCGGTCACCAGAAAGCCGCCATGAAACGACGCCGCGGCGGCCACGCGGTCCGGCTCGGCGGCGGCCATACGGAGCGCCATCTGGCCGGAGAAGCAGTAGCCGACCACGCCAATCTTGCCGGGCTTCACACCCACCTGCGCCAGCAGGAAATCGGTATAGGCCGCCCCGTCGCTGACCATCTGCTCCGCGGTCAAGGTGCCGAACAGGGTTTGCAGCGCCTTGTGCATCTGGCTCTCGTCATCCGGCTTCCAGCCATTCGGCTGGATGCGTGAATAGCGGTGAAAGACATTGGGCATCAGCACGGCGAAGCCTTTTTCCGCCAGCCTCTTGGCCATGCCGATATTGGCGGGCCGGATGCCCCAGATGTCGGTGAGGAAGATCACGCCCGGAAACTCCGCGGCCCGATCGGGGCGCAGCAGCAAGGTTTCCGTGTTGATGGTAGGTATTTCGCGTTTCTCTTCGATCATGGCGTCTTCTCGTAGATCACGGTGTTCCAGTAACGCGCCTGATGTCTTCCGGTGCGGACAAAACCGCGCCGCTTCAGCCGCCGGCCGATCATCCAGTTGAAATAGCCATGCGCCACCAGCATAGCGGTGCCGGCCTCTTGCGCCCGCGCCACCAGGAGATCGGCGGCCCGGTCGGCGCGGCGCGCCGCGGCCCACGCATTCTCGATGCCCGGCGCAAAGCCGGCATGCCACAGGATGCGCGACACCACCGCCCATTTGGGTACAGCCATGCGCAGCAGCGGAATGCGCGGCGGCGCCAGCGGCGCTTCGGCGAACAGGGGATCGGCGGTCAGCGCAGCATGCGGCGCCAGCGTGGCGGCGCTTTGCCGGCTTCGGGGCCGGTCGCTGGTAAAGACATGGTCCAGCTCTTTCACCAGATCGCGCAGCTCCTGGGGCGGAAAATCGGACGGCGCCAGGCCGGCCTTTTCATAGGCCTGGATGTAATCGGCAAAGCCCGCATGGCTGGCCTTCGGGCTGAGCGCGATGTGCGGCTGGCCGTGCCGGATGAGGATGATACGCATCGTTAGCGGTGAAATTTCTGGAGCCGCACACTGAGTCCTTTTGCCCGTTTGGGAGAGATTAAACGGTCGGCAGCCGCATTCAGAAAGCTTTAACTTTTGAGCGTCCTGCTCAGGTAAAAGGCCGTGCGCCCAATAATTAGGCAGCAACCTGTTGCATTGCAACAACGGGTGCTCAAATCACGCTTTCCGGCGTCCAAACATGGCCAAAAAGACCTGTCACCATATTGAGATTGGACCCGCGAAACAGAACTGTCACGACGAACCGGGACGCCCCTGGGAACGCAGCGCGATTCGAGCGCCCGGCAACGAGAGGACTTGAGATGAACAATTTGACCAAGATGATTTTGGGCGCGGTTAGCCTGGCCGGCGTGGCACTTTCCGTCGCCCCTGCTTTCGCTGAAGACGCGCCTGCGCCCACCTGGACCCTCACCGGCTATGTCGCGGCGACCAGCGACTATCGTTTCCGCGGCATCAGTCAGAACGACCGCAACTTCGCCCCCCAAGGCTCGCTGAACCTCAATGGCCCCGATGGCTTCTATGTCGGCGCTTGGGCTTCGCAGGTCGACTTCGACCCGACCTCCAGCGGCAACCCCTTTGTCGAACTCGACATCTATGGCGGCAAGCACACCGACCTGTGGGGCATCGACTGGAACTTCATGCCCTATTACTACGCCTATCCTTCGGCCAACGTCCCGGCCGGCGCGCCGCGTCCGGACTATTTCGAGCTGATTAACCAGCTGACCAAGGCCTTCGGCCCGGTCTCGCTGCAGGCCAGCTATGCCTGGTCGAACAACCTGGCGTTCGACGGCGGCGAAGGTAATGCCCTGTATGGCAACGTCACCTACACCCTGCTCGACTGGCTGAGCATCAGCGGCAACCTGGGTCACCAGTGGGCGGAGAATGCCCGCCTGGTCGGTTCGCGTGACTACACCTATGGCGATTTCGGCGCCACCGCGACCTACAAGGGCTTCGCGCTGGACGTCCGCTACGCCGGCACCGATCTGGGCACCGCTCAGTGCGGCGCCTTCTACATGGCCACCCGCCACGCCTGCTCGGGCGGCGTGGTTGCGACCCTGACCTACAACTTCACCCTGCTGCCGTAAGCGGGACGCAAGTTCAAAAGACCAAAGCCCGCGAGGTTCGCCTCGCGGGCTTTTTCTTTGCCCGACCGGGCCGCTGGGCGTTGCACCCCTGGCTGTTCGTACAACCTGCAAAAGCCGGCTGAAACAGCAGCCTCAGGCACCCGGCCTTTTTCATGTCTGGCGGAACGACACTTTATCCTTGGGATGCGCGATGCAGATTTCGACAGCATCGAGCATGCCATTTACCACCCATTGCGGATCGCGCGCCATGATCGCTGCCACAAGCCGGTCATTGAGGAAGATGTTGGCCGAGACATGGCCAGGCTCGCCGCGCACCGACAGGAAGACCGGTATGCGATCCTCGATCAGGTCGCAGACCAGGTTGAGAAAAGGCGGCCAGCCGACCCGCTCCAGCGAACCGGTCAGTTCGAAGGTGAGCCCCTGGGGTGGATATCCCGCTGGGATGTGTTTGGTGGCGGTGGTGATGAGAATCTCGCTGCGGTCGGGGCGCCAGCCGTCGTCCAGCAGCGGCATCTGCCGCCAACCGCAATAGAAGCCGTCACAAACCAGGGGCCGCGATTGATAGATGCCGCAACCCTGCCCCGTGCAATGAGCGCACAAGAGGCCCGGCGGCTTTTTCAACTCGGCGGAGTCAATGGTGAGTTCTTTGCAGCAGACCGTACAGCCGCCACATTCCCGGCCGGGGACCAGTTGAGGTTGGGGGACGGCGCTGCTCATGAGGCTGTTTTAGCGGTCTGGGCACCAGTTGGAAAACTGGGCGGGCCGGATTTGGCGCATGGGCCGATCTGGCATTTCCTTGCCGCCCCCAATGGGGCGGCAAGGAAATGGTCGGAGAGAGAGGATTCGAACCTCCGGCCCCTACGTCCCGAACGTAGTGCTCTACCAGGCTGAGCTACTCTCCGAACCAGTGCAAAAGGGGCTGCCTCTCACCTCGGGAGGCGCCCTTATAACGATGCCCCCCCAGCCCCGCAACCGGCCCCTAAGACCCTGTCTTAACG
>CAIUTH010000309.1 GCA_903902075.1 uncultured Alphaproteobacteria bacterium | reverse complement strand
CTGATATCCGGACTGTCCCAGATCGCCCCCGATCACGACGCGCTGATCTGTGACGTGTGGGGTGTGGTGCATGACGGCAGCCGCCACCATCCTGCCGCCGCCGACGCTTTGTATCGCTTCAAGGAAGAACACGGGCCGGTGGTGCTTCTGACCAACGCGCCGCGCGTGCCCGCGGAAGTCGCCGCCCAGTGCGCCAGCTATGGTCTGCCGCCCGATTGCTATGACGCGATCGTCAGCTCCGGCGGCGCGGCGCGCGAGGAACTGGCACGGCGCAGCGCCGCCCGCACTTTGGCCCTGCACTATATCGGCCCCGACCGCGACCTGCCGATGATCGAGGGTTTGGATATTCGCCGCACCGATATTGCCGAGGCTGACGTGTCGCTGGCCATCGGCCTGCGCGACGACATGACCGAGACGCCGGCCGACTATGCGAATGAACTGGCGGCGATGAAGGCGCGGGGTCTCACCATGCTCTGCGCCAATCCGGACCTGGTGGTGCACCGGGGGACACGCCTGGTCTATTGCGCCGGTGCGCTGGCCAAGGACTATGAGGCGCTGGGCGGGCAGGTGATCTATTACGGCAAGCCCCATCTGCCGGTGTACCAGGCCGCCCTGGCGGCTGCGGGCAACCCCAAAAGGCCCCTGGCGGTGGGTGACGGGCTTTTGACGGATATTAAGGGCGCCAATGCCGCAGGGCTGGAGGTTCTCTTCATCGCCGATGGGGTTCATGGCGAGGAGATTGCACCTTATACTGATGAACATATGGCGGCCCTGTTCACCCGGTTCGGGGCGAACGCTGGTACCGTCACCCGCAAACTGGCCTGGTGAACAATGCCCAGCGTATATCTCGATGAGCTCAAGCCCGGCATGACGGCCAGCAGTACGCACACCGTCACTGAGCGGGACGTGCAGCTGTTCGGCGAGGCCACCGGCGACATGAACCCGGTGCATTTCGACGAGGAGTTTGCCCGCCGGACCGTGTTCCGCGGCCGCGTCGCCCATGGCGCGCTCAGCATCGGCTATATCTCGGCGCTGCTGGGCACCCAGCTGCCGGGCGAAGGCTCGATCTTCCTGTCGGCCAGCATCATCTTCAAGATTCCGGTGCGGATCGGCGACACCGTCGTGACCACCGCCACGGTGCGCGAAGTCAATGGCCGTTCCGCGGTGATGGATTGCGAATGCACGGTGGAGGGCAAGCAGGTGCTGACCTCGGAGGCGCATGTGCTGGCGCCGAAGCGTCCCTCCGGGGCCTGATGCGGATATTCCGTCATTACGCCGATGTGCCCCCCGCCTTGCGCGGCGCGGTGGTGGCGATCGGCAATTTCGACGGTGTGCACCGGGGTCACCGTGCCCTGATCGCCGAGGCCAAGATGCAGGCCGAAGCGCGCAGGAGCCCGCTGGCGGTGCTGAGTTTCGAGCCGCACCCGCAGGAATTCTTCAAGCAACTTCGTTCCGATGGCGGGCAGGCGCCCGGGGGGTCCGACTGTTTCCGCCTGACGCCGCTGCGTGCCAAGGCGCGGCTGCTGGCGGATCTGGGGGTGGATGCCCTGTTCGCGCTGAACTTCGACGCCGACATGGCCAGGCGTACCCCGCAGGACTTTGTGCTGAATGTTCTGGTCGAAGGGCTTGGCATTTCGGGCGCGGTGGTGGGCCATGATTTCGAATTCGGCCAGAAACGCGCCGGCAATCTGGCCACCCTGTCCTATATGGGCGAGATGGAAGGCTTCACCGTCACCGCCTTCGATACTGTCACGGCGTCCGGCGATGAAAAGATTTCCTCCACCCTGATCCGCAAGCAGCTGCGGGAAGCCCGGCCCGAGGAAGCCGCGCGCCTGCTGGGCCATCCCTGGGCGGTCGAGGCGCGGGTCGAGCATGGCGATGCGCGCGGTCGCACCATGGGCTTTCCCACCGCCAACATGCATCTGGGCCACTGCCTGGCGCCGGCCTTCGGGGTGTATGCGGTGCGGGTCAATATCCTGGAAGGCGACCGCACCGCGGCCCGCCATGACGGCGCCGCCAATTTCGGCATCCGTCCCATGTACCAGGTGAACGTGCCTTTGCTGGAAACCCACCTGTTCGATTTCGACGGCGATCTCTACGGCAAGTACCTGTCGGTGGAACTGATCCAGTACATCCGCCCCGAAGCCAAGTTCTCCGGCCTGGACGCCCTGATTGCCCAGATCGGGGCCGACGCCGCCAAGGCCCGGGAAATCCTCGCGAAAACGGCCTAGTGGACGGTTTGGGCACCCCCTGTTAGAAGCGTCCCCCATGTCCGACAAACCTGCGCAAACCCCCGATTACCGGGCGACTCTGTTCCTGCCCGCCACCGACTTTCCCATGAAGGCGGGCCTGCCCGAGGCCGAGCCCAAGTGGCTGGCGCGCTGGGCGGAAATGGACCTGTACGGAAAGCTGCGAGCCCGCGCCAAGGGGCTGCCCCTGTTCGTGCTGCATGACGGGCCGATCTATGCGAACGGCGACATCCATTCGGGCACCGGCCTGAACCACATTCTCAAGGACTTTGTGGTGCGCTCCCAGGGCATGCTGGGCAAGGACGCGCCCTATGTGCCCGGTTGGGACTGTCACGGCCTTCCCATCGAATGGAAGGTGGAAGAGAAGTTCCGCGCCGAGGGCAGAGCCAAGGACGACATCCCCAAGGATGTGCTGCGCACCGAGTGCCGCAAGTTCGCCGGTCACTGGCTGAACATCCAGCGCGAGCAGATCAAGCGGCTGGGCCAGATTGGCGATTTCGAGCATCCCTACACCACCATGAACTTCAAGGCCGAAGCGGTGATCGCGCGCGAAGCGATGAAATTCGTCGAGAACGGGCTGCTCTATCGCGGCTTCCGCCCGGTGATGTGGTCGCCGGTGGAAAAGACCGCGCTGGCCGATGCCGAGGTCGAGTATCACGAGAAGCAGTCGCCCACGATCTATGTGAAATTCCCTCTGGTGAAGTCGTCGCCCGAACTGGCGCACACCTTCATCGTGATCTGGACCACCACGCCCTGGACCATTCCGGGCAACCGCGCCATCGCGTTCTCGCCGGAGATTTCCTACGGCCTGTATGAAGTGGCCGATGCCACCGACGGATCGCTGGCGCGTCCCAGCGAACATCTGCTGCTGGCCGACACGCTGGCCGAACAGGTCGCCAAGCACGCCAAGATGATGCTCAGCCGCGTACGCACAGTACCGGCGGACGAACTGAAAGCGCTGGTGGCGGCGCACCCGCTGCGCAGCCTGGGCTATGACTTCGAAGTGCCGGTGCTGCCGGCCGGCTTCGTCACCGCCGATACCGGCACCGGCTTTGTCCATAACGCGCCCGGCCATGGCGAAGACGATTTCGAGCTGATGCTCAGCCTGGACCGCGACTATCCGGCCAAGAATCCGGATGCGTTCAGCCTGGTGCAGCCGGATGGTTCCTACGCCCCGCATGTCCCGGCATTTGCCGGCAAGCGCATCCTGACGCCGGAAGGCAAGGACGGCGACGCCAATGGCGCGGTGATCAAGGAATTGATCGCGCATGGCAAGCTGCTGGCCAAGGGGTCCTTGCGCCATTCCTATCCGCATAGCTGGCGCTCCAAGGCGCCGGTGATCTTTCGCGCCACGCCGCAATGGTTCGTGGCGATCGATAAACCGTTCCATGATGGCAAGACCCTGCGTGAACTGGCGCTGAAAGCCATCGGCGAAACCAGGTGGTATCCGCCGCGCGGCGCCAACCGCATCGGTTCGATGGTGGAAGGCCGCCCCGACTGGGTGCTGTCGCGCCAGCGCGCCTGGGGCGTGCCACTGGCGATCTTCGTGGAAAAGAAGACCGGCCAGGTGCTGAACGATGCCGCCGTCTTCAAGCGCATCGAACAGGCCTTCGAAGCCGAAGGCGCCGATGCCTGGTTCATCTCGCCGCCGTCGCGGTTCCTGGGCGAGGGCCGCAATCCGGACGATTTTGAACAGGTCACCGACATCCTGGACGTGTGGTTCGATTCCGGCTCGACCCATGTCTTTGTCGTCGAACAACCGATTGACGCCAACTGGCCCAGGGCCGAACGCGCCGACCTGTATCTGGAAGGCTCCGACCAGCATCGCGGCTGGTTCCAGTCCTCGCTGCTGGAAAGCGTCGGCACCACCGGCCATGCGCCGTACAAGGGTGTGCTGACCCACGGTTTCGTCCTGGACAAGGACGGCCGCAAAATGTCCAAGAGCCTGGGCAATACATTGGCGCCGCAGGTGATCGCGGAAAAGAACGGCGCCGAAATCCTGCGCCTGTGGGCGGCGTCCTCGGACTTCACCGAAGACCTGCGCATCGGCGAGGACATCATCAAGGCCAATGTCGAGGCCTATCGCCGGTTGCGCAATACCATCCGCTTCATGCTGGCCAACCTGTCGGGCTTCGATGAGAAGGAACGCATCGACTATGCGCAGATGCCGGAGCTGGAACGCTTCATGCTGGCGCGCCTGGCCGAGATGGATGTCATTGTCCGCAAAGCCTACGAGAATTTCGACTTCGGGCTGGTGAACTCGACCCTGTTCAACTTCTGCACCAACGACCTGTCGGCCTTCTATTTCGACATCCGCAAGGACGCGCTCTATTGCGACGCCGCCTCCAGCGCCCGCCGGCGCGCCACGCGTACGGTCACGGACGAAATCTTCCGTCGCATCGTCACCTGGTTCGCGCCCATTCTCTGCTTCACCATGGAAGAAGCCTGGACCCTGCGCTTCGGCATGGACCAGAGCGTACATCTGCAGGATTTCTTCCCGGCGCCGGCGCAATGGGCCAATGCCGAGCTGGTCAAGAAATGGACCCGTGTCCGCGAACTGCGCCGCGTGGTCACCGGGGCGCTGGAACTGGCGCGCGCCGACAAGACCATCGGCTCTTCGCTGGAAGCCGCCCCGGTGCTGGTGGTCAGCGAGGCGTCCGACAAGGCGCTGTTCGACTCCATCGACCTGGCCGAAATCGCCATCACCTCGGTCGCCTCGGTTGAGGTCGCGGCCAGCCTGGACGGACTTTATATGGTGCCCGAGATCAAGGGCGCGGCCGCCCGGTTCGTGAAGGCGTCGGGCGACAAGTGCGCCCGCTGCTGGCGCGTGCTGGAAGAAACCCGCGCCGACACCCATTTGTGCAACCGCTGCACCGATGCGGTTGGCGCCCTGGAGCCGGCATGACCAGGCTGCAGCCGCGCGAGATCGGACTGATCGCCGCTGCGTGCGCGCTGGCGGCCGACCAGGGGTCCAAGCTGTTCATGCTTTATGGGGCGGGGTTCGCCCATATGGCGCCGGGCCAGTCGGTGCCGGTCTTGCCGTTTTTTAACCTGGTGATGGTGTGGAACCCGGGCATTTCCTACGGCCTCTTTCCTGCCTCCAGCGCCGCCGGCACCGCCGCGCTGGTGGGGGTGAGCATCGCCGCCGTGGCCGTTCTGAGCTGGCTTTTGTGGCGCGCCACCAGCCAGTCCCTGGCCATCGGCTATGGCCTGATCATCGGGGGCGCGCTGGGGAACAATCTGGTGGACCGGCTGGTCTATGGCCGGGTGGCGGATTTTTTCCACTTTTACGGCTTCGGCTATGACTGGTATGTCTTCAATGTAGCCGATCTGGCGATCACCCTGGGGGCTGTGGCCATCCTGTATGATGTGCTGAAGCCTGAACATCAGGGGATATCGTCCGATGGCCATGAGGTCTGAAATGAAACTGTTGAATGCGGCTTTGGCGCTTGGCCTCTGCACGGTCGT
>CAIUTH010000308.1 GCA_903902075.1 uncultured Alphaproteobacteria bacterium | reverse complement strand
CCTTCGATCTCGCCGAGTTCGATGAAATCGAGGGCGTCCTGGAGGTCCTTTTCTATCGCGCGATACGCTGACAGAGCGGATTCCAGTTGCGTCCGCTCGCGCATCACCGTCTGAGCGCGGGAGGAATCGTTCCAGAGATTGGGGTCTTCGGCCTTGGCGTTCAGTTCGTCCAGGCGGCGATTGGCGATATCCCAGTCAAAGATGCCTCCTCAGCAGGGCGATGGCCTGCTGGATATCGTCGGCGGCGCGGGAGATTTCGGGACGCATGGCGGCTGCTTAATTGAGGGTCCTAATAAAGTCCACCGGTACCTTCGCCCACCGTCCGCGCAGGCGTATTGCCCTGCCCGGCGCTGGCGGCGAACGGCGCACCTTCGTCGGCGCCCGGCGCCGGCGCATTGCTTTCGCCCGGCGCGGTCCCGGCCTTGAAAGCTTCGATGATGGCACCGGGCGTGCCGGCGGGAACCGGATTGCCGCTCTTCCAGTCGATGGGGACTTCCTCGATGCCGGGCGCGATACGGAACGGAGTCGGAGGTGCGTCGGCCAGGGCTTCCTTCATGAAGTCGCGAAAGATCGGCGCCGCCACCGTGGCGCCCTGCTCCTTGGGGCCCAGGGTGCGCGGATTGTCGAAGCCGACATAGACGCCGGCGGCGAGATCGGGCGAGAAGCCGATGAACCAGACCGACTGGGCGTCCTGCGAGGTGCCGGTCTTGCCGGCCAGGGGCTTAGGAATCTGCGCGCCGACCGAATAGGCGGCGGTGCCGCGCTGGACCACGCCCTGCAGCATGGAGACGATCTGGTAGGCGGTGCGCGGATCGATGATCTGCTCGCGATTATCGGCCAACAGCGGTTCTTCTTGGCTGTGCCAGTTGGCGTCGTTGCAGCCCTCGCACTTGCGCTCGTCATGGCGCCAGATGGTCTTGCCGTAGCGGTCCTGGATGCGATCCACCAGCGAGGCGCTGATCTTCTTGCCGCCATTGGCGAACTCGGAATAGCCCGTGACCATCTTGATCAGCGTGGTCTCGTAAGAGCCCAGCGAATTGGCCAGCAGCGGCGGCAGCTTGTCATAGACGCCCATCCGGATGGGCAGCTTCACCACCTGGTTCATGCCCAGTTCATGCGCCAGCCGCACGGTCATCACGTTGCGCGACAGTTCCAGGCCCCGGCGCAGGGTGGTGTCACCCAGGAATTCGCCCTTTTCGAAATTGTCCGGCCGCCAGATGCCAAGGCCCGGGCCCTGGTCCATCTCGAACGGTGCATCCAGCACCTTGCTGGCGGGGGTGTAGCCATTGTCCAGCGCCGTGGCATAGACGAAGGGCTTGAACGACGAGCCGGGCTGGCGCTGGGCCTGCATGGCGCGGTCGAACTGCGATGAGGCGTAAGAGAAGCCGCCCGACATGGCCAGCACGCGGCCGGTGTGCGGGTCCATTACCACGATGGCGCCATTGACCTCGGGCACCTGGCGCAGGCCGAACTCCCCGGCCTTGGCGGGCGCGGGCATCGGCTCGACATAGAAAACGTCGCCGGGCTTGACCACTTCCTGCGGCGTGGTGGGACGCGGACCCCACACCGCACCGGGCAATTGCCGGTTGGCCCACTTGTAGCCTTCATACGTCACAAGGCCGGTGGTGCCGTCGGCAAAACCGATATGCACATCCTTGCCGCGATAATCCAGCGCCACCGCCAGCCGCCAGGTGTCGATGCCCGAGGCTTCGGGAATGGCGTCGAGATTCTTTTTCCAGTCCGCCAGGTCGATCGTCTTCTTGGCGCCGCGCCAGCCATGGCGGCGGTCATAACGAACAAGTCCGGTGCGCAGCGCGCTGACGGCATAATTCTGCAGCCGCGTGTCCAGCGAGGCGCGGACCTGAAGGCCGCTGTCATACAGGCCGGCGGCGTGATAGCGCCCGATCAGAAGACGCCGCACTTCCTCGACATAGTAATCCACGTCGGCGGCCTGGCTGCCCAGGGCGCGGCTCTGGGTCACCAGAGGCTCGGCCTTGGCGGCGGCCGCCTGCTCGTCGGTGATGTAATTGTTGTCGGCCATCTGGCCGATCACCCAGTTCCGGCGATCGAGCGCCGCCTGGTGATTGTAGCGCGGATCGTAATTGGCCGGGCCCTTGGGCAGCGCCGCCAGGAAGGCGACCTCGGCCACGTCCAGTTCGTCCAGCGACTTGCCGAAATAGTTCAGCGAGGCGGCCCCGATGCCGTAGCAATTCTCGCCTAGATAGATTTCGTTGAGATACAGCTCCAGCACCTTCTCCTTCGGATAGGTGGCGTCGATGCGCACCGCCAGGATCGCCTCGCGGATCTTGCGGCTGAACTTGACGTCGGAGTTGAGCAGGAAGTTGCGCGCCACCTGCTGGGTGATGGTGGAGGCGCCCTGCGGGCGGCGGCCCTGCAGCACCAGGCCCACATCCTTGATCGCGGCGCGCAGGATGCCCGATGGATCGATGCCGGGATGGCTGTAGAAGTTGCGGTCCTCGGCCGAGGTGAAAGCCTGCTTGACCAGCTTGGGAATGAAGGTGGCGGGCACGAAGATGCGCCGCTCGCGGGCATATTCGCCCAGCACCGTGCCGTTGCCGGCATAGACGCGGGTGGTGATGGGCGGGGTATAATCCTGCAACGCCTCCACGCTGGGCAGACCGCGCGTGATGGTGACGAGGTACACCGCCACCGCGCCGATGGCGATCACGACCAATGCCGCGGCCACCAGGCCGAGCCACTTCAAAAGACGGGGAAGGAAATTTTGCATGAGACTGGCCGATTTATAGAGTCGAAAGGGGGGCGGTTGCCAGAGAATTGCAGGGCTTAGCGGGCCATCTGGAGGGCGGAAGACGGCGCAAACTGGGAATCCACGGCATCGGCGATGGCACGGGCCACCTTGGTCCTCCATGAATCCGTGTTCATCTGGCTGGCGTCCCCCTGATTGGACAGATAGCCCAGCTCGATCAGTGCGGCGGGAACATCGGGCGCCACCAGCACCGCCAGGGACGCCGAGCGGTGCGGACTGCGCGCCAGCAGGTCGGTCACCTGCCCCAGATTTTTCAGCGCATTGGTGGCGAACTCCGACGATTTGTTCCGTGTGTCGCGCTGCGCCAGGTTGATCAGGATGGGCGCCACCGGATTGTTGTCGCCAGACAGGTCCACGCCGGCGATGACGTCGGACTGGTTTTCGCGCCGCGCCAGGGCGCTGGCCTCACGGTCGGAGCGGCCGTCATTCAGGGTGTAGATCGACGTGCCCGTGGTGTTGGGATCGGGATTGGAATCGGCGTGCAGGGCGATGAACAGGTCGGCCTTGTCGGCACGGGCGATGGCGACACGCTGGCGCAAGGGAATGAAGGTGTCGTTTTCGCGGGTCATGAACACGGTATAGCCCCGGCTGCGCAACTCGCGCGCCAGCTTCAGGCCTTCGGCCAGCGCCAGATCCTTTTCCATCAAGCCGTTGACGCCGACGGTGCCCGAATCCAGGCCGCCATGGCCGGGGTCCAGCACGATGACCTTCCGGCCCTTGCCGCGTGCCGGCGGCGCCTGCTGGGCCGCGATCAGGGCGGCGAGTTTCTCCGCATCGCTTTCACGCTTCTTCAGGTCGGCCGGCCAGCCCGCCTGCGCGTCGAACTTGGGCCTGGTGGTGGGGAACAGGTCGATCACGACGCGATAGCCGAAACCGGCCGAGGGCGGCAGCACCAGCGAATCCGACACCGACACCGGCGAGTTCAGATCGATCACCATGCGCGAATTGCCCGCCCGGAACTGGCCATAGCGATAGGACTTCACGGGCCCCATGCCGCTGGGCCGGGGCGGCGCGCCCAGCCGCCAGGACACTTCGGGCATGTCGATCACGACGCGATCGGGATTGGACAGCGCGAAGGCGCGCAAATTCACCGGGTCGGACAATTCGATCACCAGCCGGGTGCGGTCTTCATGCTCGCCGATGCGCGCGCTCATCACGATGGGCAGAGGGCCCTGCGGCCTGGCGCCGATGGCCGGGCCCGCCACCGCCTGCGGGATGGGCTTGGCCGGCGCCACCAGCAGGTTCCTGGCGTCCTGGCCCTGCATCAGCCTGCCGATGGCGTCATCGGCTGCGCCGGCCCGCAGTGCCACCAGCAACAGGGCGGCGGCGGCAATGCAGCAGGCGGCCAGGGGGCGCTTCACCTAAGGGCTCCGAATCGAATGCGCCAACAATAGCATGCGGTTTGTTTCGCCGATTTGCTTTTGCTACTGTTCCAACGCTGAGGGGACCGCCGATGTTTCTGGAACTGAAGGATTTTCTGACGCCCCCGGAAGTGGCGCGGTTGCACGACATCGCCGCCAGGGTCCAGTTCGTGGACGGGCGGGTTTCCAATCCCCACAACAAGGCCAAGAACAACCTGCAGGCCAACGAGAGTGATCCCGCTTACGTGGAATCCTCGCGCATCGTGGCCGCCGCCTTCGCGCGCTGCACGCCCTTCATCGAGTTCGCCTTCCCCCGCCACGTCGCTCCGCCGCTGCTGGCGCGCTACGAAGTGGGCATGACCTATGGCGCCCATGCCGACACCGCCCATATGCGCTTCGGCAATGACATGCGCCGCTCCGACCTTTCGGCCACGGTGTGGCTGAACCCGCCCGCCAGCTATGACGGCGGCGAACTGGTGGTCCATCTCGGTACCCGCCCGGTGGTGATCAAGGGCGAGCCGGGCAGCGTGGTGATCTATCCTTCCACCCACCTGCACGAGGTGACCCCGGTGCGCCGGGGCCAGCGGCTGGTTTCCATCACCTTCATCGAGAGCCTGATCCCGGACGAGTACCAGCGCACCCAACTTTACGAGCTGGGCGAGGTGGCGGCCCTGGAAGGGCTGAAAATGGCCTGGGAGAACCGGGTACGGCTGGAAGCGGTGCGGAACAATCTGCTGCGATTGTGGTCCAGAAGTTAGCTAACCAATTGATTTCAATAAATAATACTTTCCAAAACTGATCTTCCGTCACAAATGTGCCCATTAATCCCTTGTTGAACGGCGTGGGGCACCCTACAAAAACTGTGTCCGGCAGATTTTCGCGATTCTCGCGGCTGCCGCGCCGCCCCTGACCAGGCCCGGCATGCCCCGCGAGCAACGCGGGACCAACGGCTCTTCAGGACCCATCTTTGGCCACCAGCCCCAAGGCTTGCGGCCTGCCGAAGTAACAATGACTGACAAATTTGCGCTCCCCTCCGACGCTGTCCCGGTCCCGATGACCGTTTCGACGGATGGGCTTGCGCGCCTTCTTTCCACCATCACATCGCGCCGCCATGACCTGCCCGCCGGACACCGCGCCGCTGGTCCCGGACGCGCGCGCCCAGGAGATATTGATGACCAAGCGCATGATGATCGACGCCAACCACCCGGAAGAAACACGGGTGGTCATTCTCGACGGTTCCAAGGTCGAGGAATTTGACTTCGAGGCCGCTTCCAAGCGGCCGCTCAAGGGAAACATCTATCTTGCGAAAGTGACGCGCGTTGAGCCGTCGCTGCAGGCCGCCTTTGTCGAATATGGCGGCAACCGCCAGGGCTTCCTGGCCTTCGCGGAAATCCATCCCGACTATTACCAGATCCCCGTCGCCGACCGGCAGGCCCTGATCGCCGAGCAGGAGGCCGAAGCCCGCCGCCGCTCCGAGGACGATATCGAGAGCTTCGAGATCACCGGCTCGCGCAGCCAGGACACCGAGGAAGAAGACGAAGCCGAGGACGAGGCCGACACCGGCGAGGAAAGCGCGGAAATGGCGCCGCTGGTGCCCCTGGATACCGCCCCGGAGAGCGAAGAGACCGAGGAACCGTCCGCTCCGTCCGATGCCGAGGACGACCACGAAGACGTTTTCGTCAATCATGGCGGCGCGGTGATCGAGCATGACCATGACGAGGACCATGCCGAATCCAAGCCGGAAGCGGCCGAACAGGCGCTGAGCGACTATCCGGACGAAGGCGAGATCGCCGCCGCGGAAGCCGCCGAGGAAAATGAAGGCGAAATCCAGCCGGTTTCCACCGAAGCCCTGTTCGACGATGCCGGCGCGGAAGCCGCGGATAGCAACGAAGGCGCTATCGAGCCTGTAACGGGCGAAGACCAGTCGCCCGAGGCCCAGGCGCTAGCCGCCCAGAAACCCACCCAGCGCTGGGTGCGCAAGAAGCATTACAAGATCCAGGAAGTCATCAAGCGCCGCCAGATCATCCTGGTACAGGTCGTGAAGGAAGAACGCGGCAACAAGGGCGCCGCGCTGACCACTTACCTGTCGCTCGCCGGCCGCTATTGCGTGCTGATGCCCAACACCCCGCGCGGCGGCGGCATTTCGCGCAAGATCACCAACGCCGCCGACCGCAAGCGTCTGAAGAGCGCCGCGCAAGGACTGGAACTGCCCGAGGGCATGGGCCTGATCATCCGCACCGCCGGCGAGAGCCGCAGCCGGATCGAGATTCGCCGCGACTATGACTATCTGCTGCGGCTGTGGGACACGATCCGCGAAAAGACCCTGTCCTCCAACGCGCCGGCCTGCGTCTATGAGGAAGGCGACCTGATCAAGCGCGTCATCCGCGACCTGTACAACAAGGATGTGCAGGACGTGGTGGTGGAAGGCGAACAGGGCTTCCGCAACGCCAAGGACTTCATGCGCATGCTGATGCCCAGCCATGCCAAGTTCGTCCATCACTACAAGGACACGGTGCCGCTGTTCCAGCGCATGCACATCGAAGCCCAGCTGGATTCGATGTTCTCGCCCACCGTCACGCTCAAGTCGGGCGGCTATATCGTCATCAACCAGACCGAAGCTTTGGTCTCGATCGACGTGAACTCCGGCCGCGCCACCCGCGAGCATTCCATCGAGGAAACTGCGCGCAAGACCAACCTGGAAGCGGCGTCGGAAGTGGGCCGCCAGCTGCGCCTGCGCGACCTGGCCGGCCTGATCGTCATCGACTTCATCGACATGGAAGAAGGCCGCAACGACCGCGAGGTCGAGAAGCGCCTGCGCGATGCGGTGAAGAACGACCGCGCCCGGGTGCAGATCGGCAAGATCTCGCAGTTCGGCCTTCTGGAAATGTCGCGCCAGCGCCTGCGCGCCGGCGTACTGGCGGGATCAACCGTCCCCTGCCCGCATTGCGACGGCCAGGGCATCGTGCGTTCGGTGGAATCCACCGCGCTGCGCGTCCTGCGCGGCATCGAGGAAGAAGCCGAGAAGAACCGCGCCGCCGCGGTCACGGTCAAGATCGCCAATGACGTGGCGATCTACATCCTGAACCAGAAGCGCCATGAACTGTCGCGCATCGAAAACGAGCACGGCATGGACATCTCCTTTGTCCCGAAGGACGGCCTGTCGGCCGGGTCCTTCGAGCTGGAACGCACCAAGAGCCGCGATCCGGGCGAGCGTCCGCGCAATTCGGCGGTGAGCATCGAGGCGGGCTTTGTGCCCTCCACCGAGCCTGAGCCGGACTATGTCGAAGAGGTCGACGAGGAAGAAGAAATCATCGAGGCCGACAACGCCCGCGAAGACTCCGAAGAGGATGACGGCGAGGAACGCCCCGCCGCCTCGGGCGAACGGGGTGATCGCGGTGACCGCGAAGGCGGCCGTGGCAAGCGCCGCCGCCGCGGCGGTCGTGGCCGCAACCGCGACCGCGAAGGCGGTCCCCGTCCTACCGGCGCCGATACCGGCATCGCTTCGGCTGCGCCCGTCGAAGCCCAGGCTGCGATTGCGGCATCGGACGACAGCGAATTCGAACCGGCCCAGCCCGGCGCACCGCTGGACGAGAATGGCCAGCCGCGCCGCAAGCGCCGCCGCCGCCGTGGCCGCCGCGGCGGCCGCGACCGCGCCGATCGTCCCCTGGACGAAAATGGCGCTCCCCAGGCTGCAGAGCCGGTGGACCGTTTCGGCGCCGTTCCGGACGAGATCGACACCACGCCCAGCGATACGCGCCATGCGCCCGGTGCGCCCTCCACGCCCGTCTGGTCACTCCAGGACGATATTCCCGACACCACGCCGACCGACGACAAGCCGGCGAAAAAGGGGTGGTGGCAAAAAGCATTCGGCGGCGAATAACGCCGGCGAGACGGAAAAGAAAAAGGCCGCGATCCTGTCGCGGCCTTTTTTATTGCTTGTCGATCTTGGGCAGCGACAGCACATCGCGCGCCCAGGGCAGCGCGGACTCGCACCAGATTTCGCGCTGGGGCGGCAGTGCCGCGCGCTCCGCCATCACGCCGATGCGCAGATTGTAGGTCTTCGCGCCCACCGCGTCGGTGGCATAGAGGGGCGAGCCGCAATCCCCGCAAAAAGCCTGGAGGCGGCGGTTACCGCTTTCGGCGGTCTTCACATAGGTCCTGGGCGTGCCCTTCAGCAGGCGGAAATCCTCCACCTTCGCCGGAACCGAGGCGCGGAACGCCGCGCCCGAGAACGTCTGGCAGTCGATGCAATGGCAGATCACCGCGCGCGCGGGATCGACTTCGGCCTCATAGGCAATGGCGCCGCAATGACACGCGCCATGCACAATCACTGCGTGACCGCCACTTCGGCCGCCGCGGCCGCACCATGGGAGCCCGGATCGCTGAGCGCCACGCAGGACGTTTCATCGCAGGAAATCATGTTCACGGTGTCATAGGGCGCCGTGCCGGTGCCACGCAGGTCGCCCCGCTTGCTCAGGGTGCGCCCGCCCGCCCCCGACAGCAGCGCATTGATGGCCGCCGCCGTGCCGGCAGGGCCGCCGGCGCCCACGCCGGCCATTGCCACCTGGCCGCCCGATGCGCCGATCACCGGCGTCAGGAAGGCCGATGCCAGGCCAGCCTGGGTGGAGGGCGTCAGGCCCAGCACCACGCCGGTGCCGGTCGCGGTACGCGCGGAACCGAAGGGTCCGTTCATGGTCACCGCGCAGGACGCAGCGCCGCCATTGATGTCCACCGCGGCAAAGCCGGTGGACCCCATGTCATGCGGCAAGGCGCTGACACCGAACGCCGCCAGGGTCTGGCTCACCGCCGCCTGCGGATTGCGGGTGCGCGAAAGATTGTCCGTCATCGCAGCCGAGAAGGCGCCCGCGCCGGTGCGTGTGCCAGGCATATAGGCGATCATCCCGCCCAGCGGCCGCTGGCGCGCCGGACCTTGCTGCACCGTGGTGGCGGCAAGTTCGGCTCCGCTGATGCCGCCGCCCTGCGCCGTGGAATAGGCCACGATGCGCGCCGCCACGTCACCCTTGTAGAAACCATCTGCGCCGCCCCGCCGGATCGCGCCCAGGGTCACGCCCAGCGGCACGTTCTTGGTCTCTGTCCCGGCGGCGCGCGGCGCGCCGGTCTCGTCCAGGAATTCCGCCGACAGCGCCGCATCCAGCCGCACAACGCTCTGGGCCGCGGCCAGCCGCACCGCCAGCGCCTGCGATACCGGAAATCCGGTGGAGGCATACGCTTCGCCCGGACCCACCACGCGCTGCCACGGCAAGGCGCCATACAGTCGGTGGATCTCGGCAAAGCCCTTCACGGCGCCGGGCAAGGCATAGGCGCCGGCGCCGCGTGGCGCCTTGGTGAGGAAATCGAATTCGGTGACCTGGCCGGACGCGTCGCGCACCAGGCAGATGCCGCCGCCGCCAAGTCCCGCCGCCACCGGATAGGTCGCGACCATGGTGAAGAACATGGTGGTCACCGCATCCACCGCGCTGCCGCCCGATGTCAGCGCGCCCGCGCCGGTGCGCGCCGCCAGCGGCTCGTCCGCCACCGTGACGCCGCCGCGCTGGGCCAGGCTGACTTCGCTGGCGGTATAGGTCTGCGGCGCATCTTCGCCCAGCCCCAGGGTCGAGGCGGTATGGTCGCCCAGGGATTCGATGGTCTGGCAGCCACCCAGCATCAGGGCCTGCGCAGTGACAAGGGCGAGTAACCGTTTGGACAGCATGAAAGGGGCGTAATCCTTGAAGGGCCTTGAGAAACCTCTTATGCCCCAGCCCGCGCCGAACCGCCACCGTTTGACCAATCAGGCCCCTCCCCCTAGGTTCTGGCCCAATACGGGGTCGGTTTTGGGCGGGGCATCAGGAGTACAGGCTTGTCGCTGAAATCGCCCAATTCCGCCTTGCGCAAACTCACATTCGCCGCCGGTTTCACCGCCACCATGCTGGCCTATGGCTTGCCGGCGCAGGCGCAGGGAATCGGCCTGCTGCGCGATACCGAGACCGAGGAAGCGCTGCGCAGCTATGAGGCGCCCCTGGCGCGCGCCGCCGGCCTTAATCCCATTCCCAAGGTCTGGCTGGTCAACGCCAACGAGATCAACGCCTTTGCCACCTATGGCGATGGCGGCGAGAATATCTTCATTTTCTCCGGCATCCTGCTCTGGCTGAAGAAGCCCAACGAGCTGATCGGCGTGATGGCGCACGAGACCGGTCACATCTCGGCCGGGCATCTGTCGCGCGGCCAGTACGGCATGAAGAAGGCCATGATCCCCATGCTGCTCTCGATGGTGGCGGGCATTGGCGCGATGATCGCGGGCGCCGGCGAAGTGGGCATGGCGATCATGGGCATCGGCCAGTCCTATGCCATGGCGCAGATGGCGGCCTTCACCCGGGTGCAGGAATCCACCGCCGACCAGATTGCCGCCAAGCTGCTGCTGGCCACGCACCAGTCGCCGATGGGCATGTACCAGACCTTCCAGCGCTTCGCGAACGAGGAGGCGATGAGCGCCTATAAGCTGGACAAGTTCGCCGTCGATCATCCGTCCGGCCAGGACCGCGTCTTCGACCTGAACGACATGGTGGAATCCTCGCCCTATCGCGAAGTGCAGGATTCCCCGGAAGTCATGCACACCTGGCAGATGATCCAGGCCAAGCTGGCGGGCTATGTGCTGCCGGTGAAGGATGCGCTGATCCGCTATCCCGAAAGCGACCAGAGCGAGCCGGCGCGTTATGCCCGCACCATGATCTATATGCGCCAGCCCAACTTCCAGAAGGCGCTGGCCGCGGCGAACGGACTGATCGCCGAGGAGCCCAACAATCCCTATTTCTACGAAGTACGCGGCCAGATCTATATGAGCCTGACCAAGCCGGCGCTGGCCATCCCCGACTATCAGAAGGCGGTGCGGCTGCGCCCGCGCGCGCCGCAGCTACTGCTGGCGCTGGCGACCGCCCAGCTCGCCACCCAGGATGCTTCACAGACCGCGCCGGCGCTGCAGAACCTGAAGGCCGCGACCCTGGTGGAGGATGACGACCTCTTCACCTGGTACCAGACTGCCCAGGCCTACAGCATGCTGAACAACGAGCCGATGGCGAACCTGTCCACCGCAGAGCTCTGGTACAATGCCGGTGACATGCGCAAGGCGATGGTTTTTGCCACCCGCGCCCGGGGCAAGCTGCCCCAGGGCGGCTCGGACTGGCAGCGCGCCAATGACATTCTTGGCGCCGCCGCCCCCCTGGCGGCGCAACAACGGCGGGGCTGAACATGCGCGTATTCGTAATCACTCTGGCGGGCGCCATCGGCGGCGCGGCGCTGGCCGTGGCCATCATCCTGACCCTGGCGCAGAACGGCATGATGCCGATCAACGACCGGCAGATGCAGACCTATCTGATGCAGCATCCCGACCTGGCGCCCGCCATGATGGGCCAGGCCCAGATGCTGGACGAGCGCAAGCAGAAAATGGCGCAGGCCGAAGCCATCAGGAAGATCGGCCACAGCGCCTTCTTCGATCCGGCCATCGCCTTTGTCACCGGCCCCGCCGACGCCAAAACCACGCTGGTGGAGTTCTATGATTATGACTGCCCCTATTGCCGCGCTTCGCTGCCGGCGGTGAAGAAATATTACGAGGCGCACAAGAACGACACGCGCTTCTCCTTCATCGAATTCCCCATCAAGCAGCTGCACGGCGAAAGCGCCATGCAGGCGGCGCGCGCCTCGCTGGCGGCAAGGCGCCAGCCCGCCCATTACATGGACTTCCACTTCGCGCTGCTGGGGCAGGAAGATGCGATCACCGAGCCGGTGATTTTCGTGGAAGCCCAGAAGGCCGGCATGGATGTGGGCAAGCTGAAGGCTGACATGGCCGACCCGGCCATCGAGAAATCATTGCAGGCTTCCATCGCCCTGGCCCACAAGGTCGGCGTGGACGGCACGCCCACCTTTGTCCTGAACGGAAAATTCCATCCCGGCGCGCTGGACGAGGAAACGCTGGCCAGCGAGATGAAGAGCTAGCGCAAAAGAAATGCCGCCCGCGCCGGGGAAGCGCGGACGGCATCTTAAATCAAGAAATTCAGTGCCCGGTACCCGGCGCCGATGTCTTCGGCGCCTTGCCGTCTTCCATGCGACCTTCGTTGCGCAGTGCACGGCCTTCGGCGGCCTTCTGCTGACCTTCGGTGGTCTTGCTGTGCTCGTTGGCTTCTTCCTTGATGAAGCCGGCGGCTTCCTTGATCTGTCCTTTGACGCTCATGAAATACTCCAATGCGGTGATTTTCGACTGATGTGAAAACCGTTGCGCGGGAGGTTGGTTCCCCGTGCGATGACCGAGGGTTCCATGAGTACGCTATCGTTCCGGCATCCGCACGACCGGCAAGGTGATGGTCCAGCGGATCGCGGCGAGCCGGATCAAGGCAATCGCCGCCATGCCCGCAACGCTCGCAATTTCGGTGGAGACGCCCAGCGCGCCCAGGCAGAAATACAGCGCCACGCCGGCGACGCAGCAGGTCACGTATAATTCGGACTGGCGGAACACCAGCGGGATTTCAGCCACCAGCACGTCGCGGATCAGGCCGCCCGCGCATCCGGTGATCGCGCCCATGATGGTGGCGGCGAAGGGCGCCAGCCGGCCGGCCTCCGCGATGCGGGCGCCGGCAATACTGAAGAAGGCCAGGCCCAGCGCGTCCGCATACTGCAAGGCCTTGTCGGGCGGGGGAAACTTGCGCACCCAGAGCCAGGTGACCACCGCGGCAAAAGCCGAAACCCCGATGAACCAGGGCGAGGAAATCCAGAAGATCGGATGGCGGTCCATCAGCACGTCGCGCAACGTGCCGCCACCCGTCGCGGTGACGATGGCCAGCACCAGCACGCCGATGGGATCCAGCGACCGCCGCACGGCCGCCAGCGCGCCGGACGCCGCGAACACCGCGACGCCGATCAGGGTGAAGAGTTGGACCAGGCTCAAATCAGGCCGCTAAGCGGGCTTGAGGGATCGGCATAGGCCTTCTTGGGCATGCGGCCCGCCAGCCAGGCCATGCGGCCGGCTTGCACCGCCAGCTTCATGGCACCCGCCATCTTCACCGGATCGCGGGCATGGGCGATGGCCGTGTTGGTCAGCACCGCGTCGCAGCCCAGCTCCATCGCCACCGCGGCATCCGAGGCAGTGCCGATGCCGGCATCCACCACGATCGGCACCTTGGCGTCCTCGATTATCATGCGGATATTCACCGTCGCCTGCATGCCCATGCCCGAGCCGATGGGCGCGGCCAGCGGCATGATCGCCACCGCGCCGACATCTTCCAGCCGCTTGGCCATCAACGGATCGTCGCTGCAATAGACCATCACCTGGAAACCGTCCTTGGCCAGCATCTCGGTGGCGCGCAGGGTTTCGATCATGTCGGGATAAAGCAGCTTCTTCTCGCCCAGCACTTCCAGCTTCACCAAAGTCCAGCCGCCCGCCTCGCGCGCCAGGCGCAAGGTGCGCACCGCGTCCTCGCCGGTGAAGCATCCGGCGGTGTTGGGCAGGTAGGTAACTTTCTTCGGGTCGATGAAATCCACCAGCATTGGCTGGCTGCGATCGGTCAGGTTCACGCGGCGCACCGCCACGGTGACGATCTCCGCGCCGCTCGCCTCCAGCGCCGCGGCGTTCATCGCATAATCCTTGTACTTGCCGGTGCCGATGATCAGGCGCGACTGGAAGGTCTTGCCGGCGATCACCAGCGGCTTGTCCTCGCGCGGCACGTCCACCGGCGCGTTGCCGCCACCGATGAAATGCACGATCTCGAGCCTGTCGCCATGGGCGACGGCGACATCGGCATAGGTCGAACGGGGCACGATCTCGAGATTTCGCTCCACCGCGATCTTGGCAGGGTCCAGCCCCAGGCCTTCCAGCAGCCCGCGCACACTGGTCGGCGCGTCCAGCCGCTTTGTCTCGCCATTCAGGGTGATTTCAACGCTCATGGAAGCTGTACCTTTAAAGATTT
>CAIUTH010000307.1 GCA_903902075.1 uncultured Alphaproteobacteria bacterium | reverse complement strand
GCGCCGCCATCCTGATGACGCTGGGTTTTGCCATTGTCGCGAGCGCCGGCGCGCTGGGCATCTCGACCTATACCGCGCTTCTGATCGGCATGGTGGTGCAGGGCCTGGGCTGGGGTCTGGTCGAGACCGTGATCAATCCGCTCACCAGCGCACTCTATCCCGAGGACCGCGTGGGGCGGCTGGGCATCCTGCATGCCTGGTATCCGGCGGGCCTGGTCGGCGGCGCGCTATTTGGTCTTGCGATTGACCATGCCGGATTGCCCTGGCGCTGGAACATGGTGCCGCTGGCGGTGCTGTGCGTGATCTTCGGCACCCTGAGCTTGCGCGAAAAATTGCCGCCAGTCAGCGCCTCTACCGACGCGCCGGTGACGCCGGGCGAAATGCTGAAAGCGACCATCCAGAACCCCACCATCTTTGTGTGGGTGATCCTGATGATGTTCACTGCCTCCACCGAATTCGCCCCCGGCCAGTGGCTGGACGTGGCGCTGACCCAGATCGTGGGCATGCGCGGCGTCCTGGTGCTGGCCTATGTCAGCGGGCTGATGTTCGTGATGCGCCATTTTGCTGGCCCCCTGGTCAAGTGGCTTGGCAATATCGGGCTGCTGATTTCGTCCTCCTGTTTTGCCGCCGCGGGATTGTTCGCGCTGGGCAGTGCCGACAGTCCCGCGACGGTGCTGGGTGCGGCGACGGTGTGGGGCTTCGGCGTCGCCTATTTCTGGCCGACCATGTTGGCGACAGTGGCCGAGCGTTATCCCAGAAGCGGCACCATGGTGTTCGGCTTGATGGGTTCGGCGGGCGCCGCCTGCACTTACGTCGTGTTGCCCTATCTGGGCGCGGTCTATGACAAGGCCAAGCTTGCGGCGGCCCGCGGCGACGCCAATCTGGCGGCCAATGCGCAAGGGTCCCAGCTGCATGACATCCTGACCGCGGCCGCTTCGGCTTCGTTCCGCACGGCGGCCCTGATCCCGCTGTGCCTGATTGCGATCTTCCTTGCCATCGCATTGGCCGACCGGATGCAAAAATCCACATAACTTCAAGTACTTATAAGGAAAAGAAAGCGTTAAGAAGAATCGGGCGATGCTTGCGCCAACGCCGATCCGGGGAGCGCTTTGAAGACATCGTTGGCATTGCTGATGGCGCTGCCGCTTGCGGCCTGCGTGGCGGCGCCCTCGACCACGCCGTCCCAGGTGCCGGTGGAGTCGTCGTCGCTGGGTCTTGGCGCCCAGCCGGCGCCGCATGCGGTGATGCCGGTAATCGAACCCCACCATCATGAAAACAAGATCCCGGCGGTGTTCAATTATTATTCGGTGGGCACGGCGCGGGAAAAAGCCGAAAAGCGCGCCACGCCTGATGACGGCGCGTCGCTGCCATGGCCGCCGCAGATCACAAGCATCACCCAGACCTGGCCGCGCCGGTCTTCGCCGCTGTTTCTGCATGTGAACGACCTGGGCCATGATGTGCAGATGTCGCTGCATTTTTACCAGGACGTGGTGAGTCCGGCCGAGCAGGACAGTTTCACGCAGCAGCTGTTCCAGGTCTTTGCCGAAACGGTTCCGGCTTGATCGCGGCGCTGTTGCCGCCGGGCCTGTCGGGCGCGGAGCTGCGCGATGCCGGACAAAAGCTCGTTCTTCATCCGGGCGAAGAACACCATGTCGCCCGCGCGGCGGAAAAACGCCACCGTGATTTTGCGCTGGGCCGCAGCTGCGCTCGCGCCGCCCTGGCGCCGCTGGGACATGGTGTGGCTGCGATCGGCATGGGCGCGGACGGCGCGCCGCAATGGCCGGCTGGAATCCTTGGCAGCATCACCCACACCAGCGGATACGCGGCAGCGGTGGTGGGAGAGGCAGGCTCTTTCCTGGGCGTGGGCGTGGACGCCGAGCGCGTGGGCGGGGTGGCGCGCAAACTGTGGCCGCGCTTGTTCAATGCGGCGGAGCAGGCGCATCTGGCGGGGCGCACCGATGCGGATGTGGCGGCGACGTTGCTGTTCAGCGCCAAGGAGGCGGCTTTCAAGGCCTGGCGCCTGAAGGGCGCACTGGCGTTTCGAGACATCGCCATCGCTTTGCAGGAGGACGGCTTCACGGCGGATCATGCAGGCAAGCAGATTCGTGGACGCCATGCCGTGGAAGGCGAGCTGGTTCTTACGCTCGCCTGGTTCTAGAGGCTGCCGGATTCTTCGCTGGGTGCTGCCAGGCTTTCCAGATGGGCGGTAAACTCGCCCAGCGTGGGAAATTCCAGCAGATCGCTCAGCCGCAATTCTTCTTCCAGCCCGGTCTTGGCCTGGATCTCCGACAAAAGCTTCACGCCCAGCAGGGAATGACCGCCCAGCGCGAAGAAATTGTCGTCCGGCGCCACCGTTTTGACGCCAAGGGCCTTGGCCCAGATAGCGGCAATCTTACTTTGGAGCGTGTCGACCATGATCCTGCTTTGCGTGAATGCGCCTCGAATCTAGCGGTTTTGCTCGTGCTTCTCCAGTTGCCACCAGAACTATGACACTTGTCATAGGGCGACGTTTGACGGACAATCGCTGAGAGGGATCACTTTGGAGGTTCCATGAAAACCCTGATCGCAACATTGGTGCTGCTGGCTGCCGCATCGCCCGCCATGGCCCGCGGCGTATGCGTCCAGAACCGCGACATTGTCAGCACCCATTCCGATGACGGCAAATTGCTGAGCATCAAGCTGCGCGACGGACGCACGTTGGTGAATCACCTGCAGGGCATTTGCACCGATCTGCGCCATGAAGGCCTGGTATGGACCGTTTCCGGCACCGGCGAGATCTGCGAATTCGAGCAGAGCTTCACGGTGATAAATTCCGGACAATCCTGCACCCTGGGCAAGTTCGACGTGCCCGCGCCCAAGCCCAAGCCGGCGCCTTAAGGGCCAGTGGTGGTCTTATCGATGACTGGCGGCGCAACCGCCAGCTTCTGAATGGCGGCGGCCGCGGAATCGACTTCGCTCTTGCTGGTCAGGCCAGCAATCGCCAGATGGGTGCGCCAGACTGCGCCGCCTTTCAAGTTGGGCACGCGCCCGGCAGCGCGTTCCTCCGGCCGCGTGTTGGGAAAGCCGGTGCCCGGCTCCAGCCCGGTGACATAGCCTCCCTTGGGCGTCACTTCATTTTTCCACAACGACATGTAGGGCAGGCCCCTGGTGTCGAAGCTCATCAGCACGGCCCTTCCGCCATCAGGTGATTTCAGCATGGCCTTGGTCATGCCGGCGCTGTCGACATGCAGCGACATGTTGAATACCTGCGCGGCGTAAGGCGCGGTATGCGGCCCGCTATAGCGGTTCCAGCCCACCAGGCCACCCGCGGCGGAGGCGGCGTTGATCGGCTGCACTTTCCTGACCGGGGCAATGAACTCCGCGCCCGCGCCCAGCAGGGGCGTGCCGAAATTGGTGTGATAGAGCAACTGCATGTCCTGCGGCGCATCGGACAGGTTGGCGACGGCATCATCGAACACCACTTCGGGCTTGCCGATCACGGTGGAGATTTCCGAGGTCAGCTGCAGCTGCGCGCCGAAGGTGGAAAGATCATTGACCACGCCGCGGAAGATCAGCTTGCCGGATTCGAAGCGCACACTGACGTAACTGGCCGGGATGTAATCGACATGGCCATGCAGGGTGAGCGTCTGGTCGCCGTCCTGCACCGGATTGCCGAAAGACGCGAGCCCGCCGCGCACCATCAGCCCGCCGAAGCCGGCAACCCAGCCGCGCCCCTCATTGTCGTTCAGCCGGACATAGGAGGGATGAATGATTTCCTTCACCGGCGAATCCCAGCCCAGCCGCAAATCGCCGACCTTGGCTTTCCACAGTTCGAAGCCGCGCGTCGGCACGATGGTGAAGCTCATCGCGCCATTGTCGACCTCGATGACCTGCACGCCTTCCTGGCGTCCGCCATGCAGAGTCCTCAGCTGTACGCTCCAGGCAGGGCCGTTCTTGTCGCCCCAATCCGCCGAACTGATCTTCCAGTTGGCAGTGGCCAGATTGGTGGCGGTGTCGGTCAACACCTTGCTGTGATCGGCCTTACTCTTTTCCTGCGCCTGAGCCGGAAGTGCCAATGCGCAAACCGCGATCGCTGCCAGAAACGGACGCATGAATTTCCCCCTGCATTGTTGTTTTTTGCATTTGCGTCCCCTTCGCCTTCGCTTGTCAACACCACACCCCACTCCTAAAGTGCGCAAAGGGCAGGGCAGGCAATCATGCAAAAATCCATCAAGGGGATGGGCACGGCGTTCGGGGCGGCGCTGGCGATCACCGCGATCACCCTGGCGCTGCAGGGCACCGACAACAAGGCCACGCGCCTGGCGCTGGAACTGACCGCGCGCTTTTCCTTTGTGCTGTTCTGGCTGGCCTATGCCGGCGGCGCGATTGCCACCCTGTTTCGGGTCGATGCGCTGGCCGGGCGTGGCCGTGAATTCGGCCTGGCCTTTGCCGCTGCGCATCTGGTGCATGTCGGGCTGGTGATCTGGCTGGGATATCTTATGGGACGGGTGCCGCTTTCCGGCGGGCTGTTGCTGTTCTTCCTGGCGGGGTTGGCCTTCACCTATCTGCTCGCGTTCCTGTCTTTCGGCGGCGCGAGCACGCTGGGGTCGCTGTGGCGGCCGCTGCGCTTTGTCGGCATGAATTATATCCTGATTGCCTTCGGGCGCGATTTCGTCCTGCCGGTGCTGCAACCCAAGCCCACGCAGTATAATGCAGCGCACTATTTGGCGTATGCGCCCTTCGCGGCGGCTTCGATCCTTGCGCCGCTTTTGGTGCTGGCGGTGACGCTGCGCCACCGCGCCGTATTGAAGACCGCCTGATGAAGATCAAAAGCGTCAAAGCCTTTCTCATCAAGAGCGACCTGACGGGCGGGCAGATCAAGACCGAACCGCGCCGGCCGGCCTGGACCTCGCATGCCGAAGTGGCGGGACCGATGTCGCGCTTTGCCCGCTTCAAGAAACTGCGCACCACCTGGCGGCCGAACCTGCCGTCGGTCGGTGTCATCGTCACGGCGGAAGACGGTAGCTGGGGCTTTGGCGCCTCGCGTTACGGCAATCCGGTGGCCTGCCTGATCAACGAGCATCTGGGTCCGCTGCTGGTGACCGAGAATTGCATGGCCACCGAAACTTTGTGGGACATGCTGCTACGGGCGGCTTCGCCTTACGGAGCGTCTGGTTTGGCCAGCTATGCCATCAGCGCCATTGACTTCGCGTTGTGGGATTTGAAGGGAAAGATTCTCAAACGCCCGGTCTATGAACTGCTCGGCGGGCCGGCGCGGGAAAAGCAGATTTGCTACGTCACCGGCGGCGACACCGACTGGAATATGGAACTGGGTTTCAACGCCACCAAGCTGCCGTGCCCGTACGGGCCGGCCGATGGGCGCGATGCGCTCGACGGCAACGAAGAACTGGTGGCGCGCACCCGCGAACTGATCGGTCCCAAAAAGGAACTGATGCTCGATTGCTGGATGGCCTTCGACACCGACTTCGCGGTGCGGTTGGCCGAACGCTTGCGCCCCTATGACTTGAAATGGATCGAGGACTGCCTGCTGCCCGAGGATATGGACGGCTGGAGCAACCTGCGCCAGCGCCTGCCGTGGCAAACATTGGCGACTGGCGAGCATTGGTACACGGTGATGCCCTTCATGCAGGCCGCGGCGCGCCACAGCGTCGACATCTTCCAGCCCGATGTCGCCTGGGTCGGCGGCGTCACCGCCACGGTAAAGATCTGCCATCTGGCGGAAGCGGCCGGCATTCCGGTGATGCCGCATGCGGCGATGAACTCGCCCTTTGGCCAGCATGTCTGCTTCGCCATGCCCAACATTCCGCTGGGTGAATTCTTTTTGGGTTCGCCGCCCGGCGTGCCGCTGGAAGAAGTCACGCCATTCCCCGGCATGGCGGTGCCCAAGGATGGCGTGCTGGTCCCTAGGGGTGACCCGGGCTTCGGCCTGGCCATGTCGCTGGACGATCTGGAAAAGCTGAAAATCGGATGATCAGTCCAGCCGCCGATCGCGCCTGCGGCAAGGCCATGCGGCATCTGTTGCCATGGCTGCTGTTGATGTATGTGCTGGCGTATCTGGACCGCGCCAATCTGGGCTTTGCTAAGAACGCCTTTCAGGTCTCCACCGGCATCAGCGAAGCCGCTTACGCGTTCGGCGTGGGGATATTCTCCATCGCCTACGCCTCGATCGAGATTCCGAGCAACATCCTGCTGCACCGTTTCGGGGCGCGGATCTGGCTCAGCCGGATCATGATCACCTGGGGCCTGGTGTCGGCGGGCATGATGTTCGTTACCACCGCAACCGGCTTTTATGTGATGCGGGTGCTGCTGGGCATCGCCGAGGCGGGCTTTTTCCCTGGCGCGGTTTATTTCCTGTCGCGCTGGTTTCCCGATGCCCGGCGCGCCCGCGTCATGGGCATCTTCTATTTCGGCGCGCCGCTGAGCTTTGTGTTCGGCGGGCCACTGTCGGGCCTGCTGCTGGATGCCGACGGCATGGGCGGGCTGCATGGCTGGCAATGGATGTTCCTGATCGAAGGGCTTATGGCGTCGGCGGTGGGCGTGCTGGTCTATTTCAAGTTGGCCGATGGTCCCGCCACGGCGTCATGGCTGGAACCGGAGGAACGCACGGCGCTGAGTGAAACCATCGCGGCGGAAGACAAGCATCACAACGCGCATGGCGTCACTTCGCTGAAAGCGGGCCTGCTCAACTGGCGGGTGGTGTATCTGGGCCTGATCTATTTCCTGATCCAGATGTGCGTCTATGGCGTGGTCTATTACCTGCCGCCGCAAGTGGGGCGGCTGCTGGGCCGCAATGTCGGTTTCGTCGTCGGGCTGGTGACGGCGGTGCCCTGGGCCTGCGCGCTGCTGGCGTCCTACTATGTGCCGCGTTTCGCCGAGCGGATCGGCCAGCGTCGTCTGGTGGCCAGCGTCACCATGCTGGCCTGCGCCGCGGGTGTGTCGCTGTCCTCGGCCCTGGCGCCGGTGCCGCTGGCCGCATTGGCGGCGCTGTGCGTGGCGGTTGCGGGCTTTATCGCGGTGCAGCCTTTGTTCTGGACCTTGCCCACCGCCTATTTGCGCGGCGCGGCAGCGGCGCCCGGCCTGGCGCTGGTGAATGTGATGGGCGCGCTGGCCGGATCGGTGTCGCCAGCCTACAGGCTTTGGGCCGATAACCATTTTGGCACGGGCGCGGGACTTTACGCCTTGGGTGTCAGCACTCTGCTCGGTGCGGCCATGATTGCCGCCGCCGCCCGCGTGTTGCAGCGCAGAAGTTAAACGCGGTTTGCAGCCGCCGCCCGGTTGCGCTTAGGCTCGCTCCCATAAACGGTCGATCAACGGCCGATCACAGGGGAAAGCCGATGTCCGACATCAAGACCAATCTTTCACGCCGCAGCATGCTGGCCACCTCCGGCGCCGCGATGCTGGCCGCGTCGCCCGCGCTGGCCGCCGCTTCGCACGTGAATGGCATGCCGCAGGAAGGGCCCGATACGCCCAAGCTGACCATGTATGTCTCGTCCGATCCCACCGAGTCGGAGCTGAAGAAGGTCAAGCAGATCGGCGTGAATATCGTCGACATGCCCGATATGCCGCCGCCGCCCTGGACGGTGGACTGGTTCCGCAAGCGCCAGGACATATTGGCGGCGCAAGGTCTCAAGCTGGGCATCGTGATGGTGCCCTGGTTCAAGAATGGCGCGATGGAGCCGGAATTCCTGAAGGTCGTGCATGGCCTGCCGGGCCGCGACGACATGATCAACAAGCTGAAGGATTCCATCGTCGCCGCCGGCAAGGTCGGCCTGCCGGTGGTGGAGTATGACTTCTTCCCGCATCGTGCCAACGAAGGCTACAAGGAAGTCTTCACCGGCCGCGGCGGTTCGGGCCTGCTCACCTTCGACTATGAGCGGATGCGCAATCTTCCGCCGATCCCGTCGGAAGGCGCCGTCAGTTATGAGAAGGTGTGGGAAAACCTCACCCACTTCCTGAAGGAGCTGGTGCCGGTGGCCGAAAAGGCCGGCGTGCGCCTGTGCGTGCATCCCAACGATCCGCCGCCCCATATCAGCCGCGGCAATGGCCAAGTGCTGCATACCCTCAAGGACTGGAAGCGCCTGATCGAGACGGTGAACTCGCCGTCCAACGGCCTGACCTTCGACTGCGGCGTCACCCGCGAACTGGGCGAGGATCCGGTGGAAGTGGCGCGCTATTTCGCCAGCCGCGACCGCATCAATCATTGCCATTTCCGCAATGTGAAGCTGACCAAGCCCAACGAGAAATACGTCGAAGTCTGGAACGACGAGGGCGACGACGACATGTTCGCGGTGATGAAGGAGCTGATCAAGAACAAGTACACCCGCCTGATCATGCCCGAGCATCCCCGCAGCATGGAAAACGACAAGGGCCAGAAGAATGGCGGCTATACCGGTTGGGTTTATAATGTCGGCTATGCCCGGGCGATGATGCAGGCCGCCCTGCTGGATTTGCGCAAGTCCTGATTGCGGAAGTAACGGGCACAACGCCCTCCAAACAGGCCGCAACCGCCACCGGTTGCGGCCTGTTTTGTGCGCTTTTGAAATCCGCCATTGGCATTGGAGGTATTTCACATTGACTCCCTGTCCGGCCCGGCCAAAGCTGGCCACAAGGCCAAAGGCCATTGGGGGTAAGACGATGCTGATGTCCGCCAAAATCCGGGTCATGGCGATGGCCGCATTGGCGCTGGCGCCCGGCATGGCGGCCCAGTTGGCATCCGCCCAGACCAACGGAATCGCATCCCCCCTCAAGAACGTTTCTCCCACCGGGGCGGTGACGATTCCTCAGGCAGAAGTCCCCAGTGTGACCACCTTGGGTCCGGTGCAGCCGCACTGGGTGTTCGTGAATCGCGGCAACGGCCAGGACGGCACCCGCATCTTCGACGGCGATACCGGCAAGATGAAGGGCATGGTCAATATGTATGGCCAGGACAGTTTCGCGTTCGATCCGCTGGGCAAGAATTTCTATGTCGCCCAGACCCTGTGGTCGAAGGTGGACCGCGGCACCCGCCAGGACATGCTGCTGGCCTATGACGTCAGCACCCTGAAGCTGACGTCGGAAATCGCCATTCCCGGCCGCATGCTGATCGGCAACCGAACCCACAATCTGGTGATCACCGCCGACGGCAGACGCGCGCTCATCTACAACATGCAGCCGTCTTCCTCGGTCAATGTGGTGGACCTGGAAAAGCGCGCCTTCGATTCCAAGATTGAACTGCCCGGCTGCGCCACCATGTTCACCAACACCATCAACGGGTTCTCCGCGCTGTGCTCCAACGGCACGCTGGCGACGGTGGCGATGGATGGACCCAAGCCGGTCATCACCCGTTCGGCTCCGTTCTTCAATGCCACCGAAGACCCGATCTTCGATACCTCGGTCATCGATCCCAAGACCGGCAAGGCGACGTTGGTCAGCTATAGCGGACTGATCACGCCGGTGACCCTTGGGCCGTCGCCCAAGATCGGCGCCTCCTGGTCGCTGCAGCAGGCGGCGTTCATGCGCAAAGGCGCCTACACGCCGATGGACGTGAACTGGATGCCGGGCGGTCGCCAGCCCATCGCCGTGCACCACGCCACGGGCCGCATCTATGTGCTGATGCATATGGGCGAGTATTGGAGCGAATATGAGCCGGCGCTGGAGATCTGGGTGCTGGATGGCAATACCCACAAGCTGATCCAGCGTCACGCCTTAGGCGATGAGCTGAAGGGCAAGCTGATCAATATCGCCGTCAGCCAGGACGCCAGTCCGCAGGTTTATGTCAGCGATGGCGGCGGCAACACCTTTGTGCTGGACGCGCAGACGATGGAAAAAAAGCAGAAGATGGAAAATTCCGGCGGCGGCATCCTCTACACGGTGCAGCCCTGATGGTCGCAATCGGCCATGAACTCTGGGCCGTCCTGTCCGTAGCCGGGCGGGTGTGCGTCGGCCTGGTGTTCGTGCTGGCGGCCGTCCAGAAGGCGCAGGCCTGGAAGCTGCTGCCGGGCGTGATTTCCAATTACCGCTTGCTGCCGCGTTTGGCTGTGCCGGTGGCAGCGGCGCTGCTGCCGCCCGTGGAATTGGCCTTGGGCCTGCTGCTTTTGTCGGCCCAGGCAACGGTCTGGGCGCAGTTTGCGGCAATCCTGTTGCTCGCCCTGTTCGCCGCCGCGATGGCGATCAATATCCGGCGCGGTCGCGCCCATATCGATTGCGGCTGCGGCCAGTCCTTCCTGAAACAGTCCTTGCGCTGGAGCCTTGTGGCGCGCAATGGCGCTTTGGCGCTGCTGTTGCTGCCGTCGCTTTCGACCCCCGCCTTGCCCATGTCGCTGCTTCTCAGCGGCGTCGCGGCGGGTCTTGCTTTCTTCCTGCTCTATCTTGCGCTGAACACCATCGCGGCGCTGCCGCCGGTGGAACAGCGCCGCCACCGTTTTGCCTGAAAAGGACCTGCCATGCTGACCGTCCTGATCGTTTCGCAAATCATCTCCTGGATCGTGATCCTGGGACTGGGGATCGCGCTGCTGGCGCTGGCCCGCCAGGTCGGGGTGCTGCATGTGCGCGTGGCGCCGGCCGGCGCGCTGCTCACCGGCAAGGGGCCGGTGGTGGGCGAGGCCGCGCCGGTGCTGGATGCGCTGACCATGGAGGGTGCGCCTGTTGCCATCGGCAAGGCCCTGGCCAAGGGCAAGATGCAGCTTCTGCTGTTCGTTTCCCCGCATTGTCCGCTGTGCAAGGATTTGATCCCCATCGCCAGGAATTTCGCCAAACGCGAAAAGCTGGACATCGTTTTTGTCGGCGATGACGCGGTGGAAGAGCAGCGCGCCATGATCGCGCGGCTGGAGATGCAGGGGCTTCCCTTCATCAACGGACCCATCGTGGGCCGCACCTTCCATGTCGACCGGCTGCCCCATGCGGTGCTGATCGGCGATGATGGCACGGTCCTGTCCAAGGGGCTGGTCAACAGCCGCGAACATCTGGAAAGCCTGGTCACCGCCCATGAGATGGGCGTGGTCTCGGTTCAGGATTACCTGTCCCATTCCAAGCCCCATTCCCACACCCCCACTTCCAACACCAGGGTGGCTTAGCCATGAGAACAGTCAGTATCGACAGGATCGGCGAAAAGCTGGTGCGGCGCCTGGCGGGCCACACGTCTCGGCGCGGGCTGCTCTCCCGCCTTGGCCTGGCGCTGGCGGCGGCGCCGGTGTTTCCGGTCTTGCCGGTCAGCCGCGCCAATGCGCAAGGCAAGCCCGACCGCGGCGACCGTGCACGCACCCACTTCACCATGAACTCGCAGAGCAAGGACGACACCAAGTGCGATTACTGGCGCTATTGCGGCGTCGACGGCAATCTGTGTTCCTGCTGCGGCGGCGGCCCGCACACCTGTCCGGCGGGCGCCACGGCTTCGACCACCTCCTGGGTCGGCACCTGCGTCAATCCCGATGACAACAAGACCTATCTGATTGCCTATCGTGATTGCTGCGGCAAGCCGGGTTGCGGTCAGTGTCATTGCGACAACCAGGACCGCGACACCCAGCTCTACGTGCCCCAGACCAACAACGACATCATCTGGTGCTTCGGCCTGGACAATATGCAGTACCATTGCTCCACCGCGGCATTGGTGGGCGCTGTCCAGTGAGGCATGTGGTTTTGGCCGCCG
>CAIUTH010000306.1 GCA_903902075.1 uncultured Alphaproteobacteria bacterium | reverse complement strand
CAGCGCGCCGCCGGGTGCGGGCGATATCCTGTTGCACCAGACCTGCGTGCGCCAATCCGGATTCCGCCAGGCGGTCGAAGGCGCCTCGGTGGTGTGCGAAGCGGTAAAAGGCCCGCGCGGCCTGCAGGCCAGCAAGATTCTCAGCCTCGACAATTCCACCGCCCAGGTCATGCCATCGGCGCCTGCCGCCGCGCCGCGCTATTTCGCCGAGCCCAACGGCCCGGCCTTCGAAGGCATCGTGAAGTGGTTCAACCGCGCCAAGGGGTACGGCTTTGTCAGCCGCGGCGCCGGCACGCCGGACATCTTCATCCATATGGAAACCTTGCGCCGGTGCAATGTGCGCGAACTGGCGGAAGGCCAGAAGGTCAAGGTCCGGGTCGGCGACGGCCCAAAGGGTGAGCTGGTCGCCGACATCGCGGTGCTGGACAGCTGAATTGCTTTTGGCCCTTGTGGCTGGCAATAAACCCATCATGCGCGCCCTAGCTTTTTTCCTGCTGCTTTTGCCCAATGTCGTTTTGGCGGCCGAAAAATGCCCCCTTCCCAGGCCGCTGACCTTCCATGTGGAAAAGGAAATCCGCCGCGACACGGTGGGCTTCACCGAAGGGCTGGAATTTCGTGACGGTGCGCTGTGGGAATCGACCGGCGATTTCTTCGGCGAGAGCCGCATCAATCGCATCGATCCGGCAACGGGCCATGTCTCGAGCCTGGTGAATGCCGGCAAGAGTTATTTCGGGGAAGGCATGACCTTCTTCGGCGGCAAGCTCTACCAGATGACCTGGCGTGAAGGCCGCGTGTTCGTGTTCGATGAGGCGACAATGCGCCGTTTGTCGGAACTGAAGAACCCGCGCGAAGGCTGGGGCCTGACCCATGACGAAACCCATCTGGTCGCGTCCGACGGCTCCAGCCGGCTGTTCTTCCTGTCGCCGTACGATTTCTCCACCAAGCGCACGCTGCAGGTCCTGAGTGGCGGGCGTTTCCTGGAAAACATCAATGAGCTGGAATATGCGCAAGGCTTCATCTGGGCCAATGTCTTCGAGGACTGGGACCTGGTGAAGATTTCGCCTGTCACCGGCTGTGTCGAGGCGCGGGTAGACTTGAAGCCGTTGCGGGCGCGCATGACCAAGACCGACCGCGACGCCATCGATTCCGATCCCAACTTCATCCCCAATGGCGTGGCCTATGACCCTGCCACGGGCCTGTTCACCCTGACCGGAAAATACTGGCCGCTGCTGTTTTCCGGGCGGATTTCCGAGGTTAATTGACGACTTTCGCGCTAGCGTGTAATCCCTGACTGGCTGATCGGAGCGTAGCTCAGCCTGGTAGAGCATTAGCTTTGGGAGCTAAGGGCCGTTGGTTCGAATCCAGCCGCTCCGACCATTTTCAAGAGGTTCTCATGCGTGCCCGAATCTATAGACCGGCCAAGAACGCCATGCAGTCGGGCAGGGCCCGTACCAAGCTGTGGCAGCTGGACTATGAGCCGGAAACGGCCCGCACCATCGATCCGCTGATGGGCTGGACCTCCTCGGGCGACATGCGCCAGCAGCTGTGCCTGGAGTTCGACACGGCCGAGGAAGCGGTGGCCTATGCTACGGCGCACAACATCCCCTACCAGCTGTTCGAGCCGCATGTGCCGACGCAAAAGCCCAAGGCCTATTCGGACAATTTCAAGTTCGACCGCAAGGTGCCTTGGTCGCATTGAGGGCTTTGCCCTAGAATACCGGCAAGACTCCGTAGCTCAGTTGGATAGAGCACCTGCCTTCTAAGCCGGTGGTCGCTGGTTCGAATCCAGCCGGGGTCACCACCTTCACCTTGGGGAGATTGTTTCTCAACGGTTTTTCCCATCGATTTGCAAACTGGCGCCGGAGGTTTGCGAATGACTGTTCTCATTTTCCGTTGTGGTGAACGCGCGCTGTACCTTGGCCATGCCGGACTGGGCCATCATCTTGCGATCAGCGGCGGCGATATATCGCTGGACCTCCCGGATACTCAAATGCCCGCTGATAGCGGCGATCTCAGGAGCGCTAAGCTGCCTTCCGCAGACCATGCGCCCCGCAGCCGGCCGAACCGATCGGAAAAGTGCGGGTCCGGCTTCACCTGGAACATCAGCGATAGAAGGGTTGGGTATTGAGCCACCGTGGTCCGTAGTGCGGTTCGGGTTGGCCCACTTCCAGCGCGCCAAGGTCCGGAGCAGAACCGGCAAATCCGTCATTGACGGTCAGGATGCGATCCGCGGCGTCCACGGCCTTGCCGCCCGGCTTGAGTCGGAAGGTGAGGTCCATCGCATGATAGACCCGGTAGCGCGTGGCCGGGTCGGGCAACGTCATATTCTCGAAGGCATCGATGTCGAGTTCGACCCCGTGCCGCTCCTGGCCGGTTGCGGCACTCAGCGCGGCGAGTGTCGGGAAGTTCGCCGTACGGCCCGGCGCCTCCCAGCGATACTGCTCGGTGGCGCCGGGATTGGGCCGGTAACCGTTATAGTCGGAGCTGTAGGCGTTGTTCGCGTTCACCCACCGCATCACGCCCTGCTTGGCATTGCGGCCGATGAAGAGGTTGTTGCGGAAATGTGCGTTGGAGGCCGGCCCCCCGGATTGCTCCCCGATCAGCGTGTTGTGCCACCAGAAGATGCCGGCGGGGTTGGCGTTGATCTTGAAGGCGTTTGGAACGTTATAGGACAGGTTGCGGATGAAATAGATCGGTCCGCCGAAGACCGGCTGGGTGCTGTAGCCGTTGTGAGCCGCGTTCACGCCCCGGTTCTGGTAGACGCGGACGTTATGCACACCGCCATCGGTTTCTACGAAGTCATCGCCGGACAGGTGAATGTCATTGCCATAAATATCGATCGACGAGGCGCGCCGATCAGGATCCGAGGGGGGCGTTCCATAGGTCGAGATGCCGATGCCATCGTGAAAAAAGGCGATCGCATTGTGGGCGATCACATGGCCGGGACCATAGACCTTGATCGCGTAGTAATTTCGCATTTCGTGAGAGCCGTAGATGCCGGCCGGGCCGGCGGCATCATCCGGTTGCCGGAACTGGCGGTTCCAGCCGACCACAAGATTGCGCGTCTCGGGACGGCCGAGAAAGACATTGTCGGCGATGTAAAAGTCACTCGACCCCGCATACTCGGTCCAGACGCCGAAACCGATATTTTCAAAGCGGCTGTTCTTGACGGTAAGCCCGACGGCCCCCACCACCTCTTTCATGCCGGCGAAAATCGCGACATCCGTGTCGCGGAAGGTGAGGCCGTCGAAAATATGGTAGGCCGATGCCGAAACATCGAACAGTTTGTAATTGCCCGCTCCGTCAATGACGACATCACCGTCACCGGCCGCCTTGATGGTGATGGGCTTTTCGGCTGTACCCTTGGCAGTGAGCCACATGGTTCCGTCAAAGGGCGTCGCCATCGGGTCGACATAGTTGAGACGTTCGTTGCGATAGAGACCGGCATGCATGAGGATGGTATCGCCAGGCTGGATGCGGCGCTCCCACACCACGCTCCAGTCGCCCAATCCGGCTCCGTAATAGGCCTGCAGTAGGCTGTCGAAGGCGGGTTGCTTGCGCTCGCCCTTATAGCCAGGCGGATAGACGTGAAGGACCCGGCCGCCGGCGTAAGGCTGGGGTTCGACACGCGTCCTGGCCCGCACGGTCTGGGTGGTCTGACCCGAGGCGCCGTCGGGATCGGTCAGGGTGAACCGGGCCTCATATTCCGTGCCGGGCTTCAGGCCCAGGATACTGCCAGCGAAGCCGTCGGGGACGAAGTAATTGAGATGCTCTACGTCGCGGAAGATGCGCTCGCCGCCGACACGCACCAGCGGCAATGCCTTGCGCCAGGTGGTGTCGCCCGCACGGCGAAACTCGACGGAGACGGAGGCGTTTCGATTGGTATCGCCGGTGATCGCCCATTCGAAGCCCAAATTCTCCAAGGTCGGATGCTCGACCGTGAACCGGCCCGCAACGGTACCGCTCTGGGTCTTGATTTGAGTCTGGGCGTAAGCGGCCAAAGTCGCAAACGTCAGGACAGCAAGCGCCCCCATGGCGGAACACTTGATCAAGCTCTGCACATCGGCCTCCCCAACCTGCCGGATATATTTGACCAGCGGAACTGAGGCTACTGCATAGGCGACGCCTGATCCAGATGGGGCGGCGCGGGGTTCAGGTGCAACGATGCATCTCGGCTACTCATGCTGCTAAACAGCGAGCATCTCAATGGCCGCTTTGCGCCAGAAGCAGTCATTCAGTGATCGGGCCGGCTCCCTATACTGATTGTTTCGGCCAAGCATCGTTTGTCTTTTGAAACTGGGTTCGGCGCCATGGCATTCCCGCTGGCACAGCCGTCCCGATATTGTCTTCAAGATCGGCCGCGTTGCCTGGCTAAGACTGGAATGTTACTGTGAGACAGATGGATAAAACGGCCTGCGGAGTGGGCTTTTGTTGACTTATCCGTCAATCGCGGGCTGTCCATGACCTTGCTAAAGTTTCTGTCTCGCCGCTCCCTGTGGATCGCGCTGTCTGCGGGTGTGGCGACGACTTTTGTTGCAGTGCAGCACCTTGTGGCGCAGACGCCCGCACAATCCGCTGAAGCGGTGCAAGCTTTGTCCGCCGTCAGGGCCTATGAGACAGAAAAGGGGTTTTAGCTAAGGGAGGAATTTGGTCTCATCGCCTTGAGAAAGGACTACCGATGAGAACGAAATCCCCAAGCCCTAAGGCGCCCGCCGAGCGGGTTTTGAAAGACAT
>CAIUTH010000305.1 GCA_903902075.1 uncultured Alphaproteobacteria bacterium | reverse complement strand
GGTCTCAATCCTTCTTCAAAGACCCCATTACTTTCCGTCGGGAAGCGCGAAGACGTACAAAGCCTGTCCAGTGTTGGGGCGATGCACATTCTGCAGCATGGTCATCGGCTTGTCTTGCGGGCTGCCGCCGCCCAGGCCCGTGGTGACCGCAATATACTGCTTGCCGTCAATGCGGAAAGTGACGGGATATCCCTGCACCGTCGTGCCCAGGCGCACCGACCACCAGGTCCTGCCGGTTTTCGCATCCACCGCGCGGAAGCGGCGGTCATAGTCGCCGACGAACGCCAGGTCGCCCGCTGTCGACAACACGCCGGTCATAAAAGGCGAGCGCTGCTGCAAGGTCCAAAGCGGCTTGAGGTCGGAAGTGCGATAGGCCGACAACCGCCCCATGTTGCGCTCCGTGCCGGGCATCTCGAAATAGGTCTGCGAGCCGTTGCCCAGCATCATGACGCAGCTTTGGCTGAGGGGAATGATCAACGCGTCGGTCGGCCGGTGATAGCTCGCCGCCTGCCAGTCATGGCCGCCTTCCGGGCCGGGGCAGGATGATAGCCACTGGTCGGTCTTCTGGTCCTGGATGGTCTTGCGATAGATCGGTTCGCCGGTGACCGGATTCTGCGACGCCATGACGTTCTGGTAAACCGTCTCGCGGCTGTCGATGAACTTTCCTGTGTCGCGGTTCAGCTTCCACAGAATGCCGGCCTTGCCGATGGTCATCACAGTCTTGTCATTGCCGTGATCGATCAAAATTCGCTCGAAAACTTCATCCAGGTCCAGGCTCTCGCCAGGCGCATGGTTGTAGAACCATTTCAGCTTGCCGGTGTCGGCATCCAGCGCCACGGTGGAGTTGGCATAGTTGGTTGCGCCGCTACCCGATCCGCGCAAGTCACGCCGCCACGGCTTGGCCTGGGCCGTGCCCCAATAGGTCAGGTTGAGCACCGGATCGAAGGCGCCCTGGATCCAGGTTTCGGCGCCGGCGCGCTTCTCGTCCGGCAGCCCGCCCCAGCTGTCGCCATTAGGCTCGCCGGTCAGCGCCACGGTGACGAACTTCCACACGCGCTTGCCGGTCTGGGCATCGTAGGCGCTGATGTAGCAATGGTCCTTGGCGGGGATGCGTCCGCAACCGGTGAGGCCGGTGATGATCTTGCCATGCACCGCGATCACGCCGCTGGTGTTGTTGTGGCCCGGCACTTCGGACAAGGGCGTGCTCCAGACGAGTTTTCCGGTCTTCGCGTCGAGAGCGTGCAATACCGCATCGTTGCCGGCGAAATAAACCTTGTCGCCCCAAACCGCGATCGAGCGCATGCCGCCATAATTGGGACGGCTGGGCGCGGGCCCTACCCTGTTCTCCCAAAGCAACTCGCCGGTCCTGGCGTCCAGCGCCTGTATGGTGTTGTAGGTATTGCCCAGGAACATGATCCCGTTATGGATCAGGGGCGCTGTTTCGTTGGCGCCGCCCTCGTTCATCGCCCAGACCCATTGCAGTTGCAGGTCACGGACATTGCCGGTGTCGATCTGCTTGAGGCTGCTGTAACTCCAATTGGCATAGTTGCCGCGCCCGACCAGCCAGTCTGCCTCCGGCGGATTGGTCAGCATGGCGTCCGTCACCGGCTCGTAATTCTTGATGTCGCCCACGACCGTCTGGCCGAAGCTGCGGATCATGCCGGCGCCGTTATCGGCGTTGGGGGGCGGGCCGCCGAAATCCGCATTGCCGCCAGCAGCGGGCCGCGCCGCCGCCACGGCCGGCTTGATTCCCTTCTGGATGTCGGCCGGCACGGTGCCGGACGCGATGGTGGAAATCCTCACTGCCGTCGCAGGCGCAAATTCGGTCGTACCGGGCCTGGCGCCATTGGACTGCAGGATGAAGGCGACCAGGCCGGCATAGGTTTTGGCGTCCAGGCTGCCCGGCCTGCCATAGGGCATCGAGTTGTGGATGGTGTTGTAAAGATCGGCGGTCGTGCGCTTGCCCCAGGCCGCGATGAACGTCTTGCCGGCCAGCGGCAGCGCATCGCCTTCGCCAGCAAGATTGGCCTGGTGGCAGCTCATGCAGTTTGCGGCATATGCGGCACGCCCGGCCTCGGCCTGGGCCGCGGTGAAAGGTGCCGGCGCCTGTGCCAGGCTCACACCCGCGAACACTCCGGCGCCCGCCGCCAGAAGCGCAACAACCGACACGCTCTTTTTGCGCAAAATTCTCACGGTTCACCCCGTCTTGTTATGTGGATCAGGACTTGATGCCATTGCGCGCGGCGCGCAGACCTTCGCCTTGCGGAAGAAACCAGTCGCCCATCTGCGGCTCGTCCTGTCCGGCCTTGACATGTTCAGGCAACAGCCAGCCCCACAGATTGCCGCCCGGCGCAGGACCCGCCTGGCTGTTGATCTGGATATAAAGGCGGCCTGCGCGAAGGGCCGCGAGCTGGACCGTGTTCAGCTTGACGGTGCCGCTGATCGACCCGCTCGGTGCCGGACTGGCGGTGAGATCCAGAATCGGATTGCCGGGAATACCGATAGCCTCGCCCATCATGATGTGCGCGTCGGACGCAGCTCCCGACATGCCCTGAAACGTACCGGATATCTTCAGCGTGTTGCCTGTCAGTGTCGCAATGGCGGCACCTTCGCCGATCAGCGCGGATTTGGTGGTATGGTTGATCGGCGTCGGTCCCAGAACCGTCTCATAGGACCCGGGCGCGGCGGCGGCGGGGAGCGCGCCCACAGCGACGAACAGCTGCGACGCCAGCAAGAATTTGACCCAGTCCAACATGCCCGCCTCCCCGAGATTTTTCAAAAGAGTGGCATAGAAGCCTGGCCGGCAAAAGCTGGCGTCTCTCAAGCCGGCCACGCGGCGGTCTTTGGCATCGGTGTTTTAGGCAATCGCCAGGATTGCGAATGGTGCCCAGGGACAGAATCGAACTGCCGACACGTGGATTTTCAATCCACTGCTCTACCGACTGAGCTACCTGGGCACAGGGCGGGACGGGCTTATTAGGGGATGGTCCCCGCCCTGTCCAGCGCCAAGGATTCAGTCCTCGTCGGGGTCATTTTCCGAGGGGTTTGAGGGGGTTGGGTCCACCGGAGGGCCGGGGATGGCATAGCCGCCCTTGAACCACTGGTTCAGGTCCAGATCGGCGCAGCGTTTGGAGCAGAACGGCTTGAACCGCTCCGCGGCCGGCTTGCCGCACAGGGGGCATTTAGCGGCCATGGCCGCACCCCGCCAGCAGGGCGGTGGTCAGGGCCAGGGGCAGGCCCACCACATTGGAATAGGAGCCGGAAATTTCCTTGATCAGCATCTCGGCCCGGCCCTGGATGGCATAGCCGCCGGCCTTGCCCACGCCTTCGCGGCTTTGGACATAATCCTCGATCTGGGCCTGGGTCAGCCGCAGCACCGACACACGCGTGGTCGCCACGCGGGTGCGCAATTTCCCGTCCGGCGTCACCAGCGCCACCGCAGTGATCACCTGGTGGCGGCGGCCCGACAGCATCGCTAGGCAGGCACGCACTTCGGCATCGTCGCCGGCCTTGGGCAGGACGCGGCGGCCCAGCGCCACCACCGTATCGGCCGCCAATATAAAGGCGGGCTTTCCGCCCCTGGGATGGGAAGGCCAGTCGCCCTGCACCTTGCGGGCTTTTTCGGTCGCCAGGCGCAGCGCATGCAGGCGCGGCTGCTCGGCTTTGCGGACGGACTCGTCAATGGCGGCAGGCAGGATGAAATCGGGAATGATGCCGGCCTGCCCCAACAGGGCAGCGCGGCGCGGACTCTCGCTGGCAAGAACCAGCAACGTCTTAGCGGAAGCGGTAGGTGATGCGACCCTTGGTCAGGTCATACGGCGTCATCTCGATCATCACCTTGTCGCCGGTCAGCACGCGGATGCGGTTCTTGCGCATCTTGCCGGCGGTATGGGCGATGATGATGTGGTCATTGGCGATCAGCTTCACGCGGAAGGTCGCATTGGGCAGCAACTCGTCGACGATGCCCTCGAACTCCAGCAATTCTTCTTTGGCCAATGGGTCCTCTTTGGAGACGTTATGCGAGGTGGGGAGATAGGGGGGAAAAGCCCGAAAGGCAAGGCTTTCCAAGGCTTTTCCTCAGGTATCAGCGGCCGCAGGGGCCAAAAAGCGCTGTTTTAGCCGCTCCATCAGCCCGTCCCGAACCGCCCGGTAGGCCGACAGGCGCTGCTCGCGCGAACCCTCAACCGCCGTGGGGTCCATGGTGGGCCAGTATTCAACAGTGGTCGCGGCGGTGCGGGTGAGCTCCATCGCCTTGTGCTGGGCTTCGGGTGACAGGGTGATTACCAGGTCGAAACTGCCATCTTCCAGGTCCTCGAAGCGGCGCGGTTGGTGCTTGGCGATAGCCAGGCCGATCTCTTCCATCGCCTCCACCGCCAGGGGATCCAGGTCCCCTGCCCGCACCCCTGCCGACTCGATATGAATGTCGCGCGTCAGATGACGCAGCATCGCCGCCGCCATGGGCGAGCGGACCGCGTTCATGGTGCAGGCGAAAAGAACGGCCTGCGCCATCGCTCAACCCCGCATCTGCAGCACGCAGATCAGCGTGAAAAGCCGCCGCGCGGTGCCAAAATCAGTTTCCACCTTGCCCGCCAGTCGCGCCTGCAATTCCTTGGCGCCTTCGTCGTGCAGGGCGCGACGCGCCATGTCCAAGGATTCGATCTGGTATGGCGGCGCGGTGCGGATCGCCTTGTAATAGTTGTCGCAGACCAGGAAATAGTCCTTCACCGTCTTGCGCAGCGGCGCCAGCGACAAGGTCAGGCGGGAATGCGCGCTGCCATCTTCCAGGCGCAAGTCCAGGATCAACCGGCTTTCTTCGACGCCCAAAGTCAGGTGATAGGGCCCACCGGGCGAGCCGTCCGGCTTGAACAGATTGTCGTCCAGCAGGTCATAGATCGCGACTTCGCGTTCCTGCTCGATGGCGCGGCTGCGGTTGACGACACTGGCTTCGTCCAGGGTGATCTGGGAAAGCCGGTAGTCCACCGTCAGATCTTTTGGTTCAGACGTGCGGCGATGGAACGGGCATGCGCCTCCAGGCCCTCGGCTTCCGCCAATACCAGGGCGTCCGGACCGATGGCGGCCATGCTTTTGGCGTCCAGCGCCAGCAAAGTGGTGCGCTTCATGAAGTCCAGCACCGACAGGCCGGAGGAGAAGCGCGCCGTGCGCGAGGTGGGCAGAACATGGTTGGGGCCGGCGATGTAATCGCCCATGGCTTCGGGGGTGTGGCGTCCCAGGAAGATAGCGCCGGCATGGCGCACCTTCTTCAACAAAACGTCAGGATCGGCGGTGGCAATTTCCAGATGCTCTGCGGCGATGGCATCGGCCAGCGGCACGGCATCGTCCAGCGTCTTGACAAGGATGATGGCGCCATTGTCGGCCCAGCTTTTGGCGGCGATGTCCTTGCGCGGCAGGATGGCGATCTGGCGCTCCGCAGCGGCGGCAACCTTGTCGGCAAAGCCGGCGTCATCGGTGATCAGGATGCTTTGCGAGGACGGATCATGCTCGGCCTGGCTGAGCAGGTCGGCGGCGATCCATTCCGGATCGTTCTGGCCATCGGCCACCACCAGGATTTCCGACGGCCCGGCGATGGAGTCGATGCCCACCTGGCCGAACACCTCGCGCTTGGCGGCGGCGACATAGGCATTACCGGGGCCGACAATCTTGTCCACGGCGGTAATCTTTGCGGTGCCATAAGCCAGCGCCGCAACGGCCTGCGCTCCGCCTATGCGATAGATGTCGGTTATCCCTGCCCGTTTGGCGGCCGCCAGCACCAGGGGATTGATGCTGCCGCCACTGGCGGGCGTGACCATGACGATGCGCGCTACGCCGGCGACCTTGGCGGGTATGGCGTTCATCAGCACCGATGACGGATAGGAGGCCGTGCCGCCGGGCACATAGAGCCCAACGCTGTCCAGGCTGGTCCAGCGCCAGCCCAGCACCGCGCCGGTATCGTCGGTGAAGCGTTCATCCTGGGGGATCTGGCGCCTGTGATAACTTTCGATGCGCGCGGCAGCGGTTTCGATCGCGGCCAGCTGGTCCTTGCTGACCTTGGACAGGCCGGCTTCAATCTCGGCGGTGGAAATCTTCAGCGTTTCGACCGTGACATTGGCGCGGTCGAACTTGTTGGTCAGCTCCACCAGCGCCGCGTCGCCGCGCTTGCGCACGTCCGCTACAATGCCCCGCACCACGGCGGCAACATCTTCCTCTTCCTCGCGCTTGGTGAAGAGCAAGTCCTGGAACTGCTGGACAAACGCCACATCGGACGCGTTGAGCCTACGGGCCATCTGCGGCCTCGTGATCGGGGGTGCCCCGCGCCGCCCAGGGGCCGCTTATGTCCGCCAGCTCGGCGTCGATACATTCCACGGTCAGGCGCAAGGCGCCGCCGCCGGCCAGCACGATCTCGATCACCCCGCCGGGATCTTCGCCACCATTGGGTGTGAAGGTTGCCGCGAGAATGGAGACCACGGCTTCACCGGCGCCCAGTTTGACATTGCTGGACTGGACCTTCAGCACGCCGTCGAAATGCAGCCCCGCGCGCAGCCGCGTCTTGCCGCCATCTTCCCAGGCCAGCCGGTTCACCACCGCCGCGAAGCGCCGCTTCCTGGGCAGCCAAACGAAATTTTTGAGCTTGACCACGGCGTCCTGCAATCGGGCCGACAGGATTTCTAGATCCTCGGCATCAGCCGCCGCCAGCTTGAGGCGGCTCATTCCGACACCCGCTCAATGTCGGCGCCGACGCGGGAGAGCTTCTCCTCCAGCCGGTCGAAGCCGCGGTCCAGGTGATAGATGCGCCCGACATTGGTTTCGCCTTCCGCCACCAGACCCGCCAGCACCAGCGATACTGAGGCGCGCAGATCGGTCGCCATGACCTGGGCGCCCTTGAGCTTTTCCACCCCGCGCACCGTGGCGGTGTCGCCGTCGATGCGGACCGAAGCGCCCATGCGCGCCAGTTCGGGCACATGCATGAAGCGGTTCTCGAAAATCTTTTCCTTCACCACAGACGTGCCATCGGCCACCGCCATCAGCGCCATGATCTGGGCCTGCAGGTCGGTGGGGAACCCCGGATAGGGCGCGGTAGTGACGTCCACCGACTTGGGCCGGCCGCCGTTCATGTGAATCTTCAGGCCCCGCGGCGTGGTGGTGATTTCCGCGCCGCTCTTGGTCAGCAGCGACAGAAGCGATGCGATGGTGTCATGCGAGGCGCCAACCAGTTCGACCTCACCGCCCGCAATGGCGGCAGCGATGGCATAGGTGCCGGCCTCGATGCGGTCGGCCATCACCCGGTGCGCCGCGCCATGCAATTTCTCGACGCCCACCACGGTGATTTCGCTGGAGCCCAGGCCCCAGATTTCAGCGCCCATCGCGATCAGGCAGTTGCCCAGATCGGAAATCTCCGGCTCACGCGCCGCATTGACGATCTTGGTGGTGCCCTTGGCCAGAGTCGCCGCCATCATCGCGGTTTCTGTGGCGCCGACCGAGACGAACGGGAACACGATCTCCGCGCCCTTCAATCCGCCGGGCGCCCTAGCCGTGACATAGCCTTCGGCCAGATCGATCTGCGCGCCCATCGCTTCCAGCGCGTTCAGGTGCAGCTCCACCGGCCGCGCGCCGATGGCGCAGCCGCCGGGCAGCGACACCTTGGCTTCGCCCATGCGGGTCAGCAGCGGCGCCAGCACCTGGAAGCTTGCGCGCATCTTGCGCACCATGTCGTAGCTGGCGAAAACCGAAGTGATCTCCTTCGCCTCCAGCTTCATGGTGTCGCCTTCGCCGAATTTGGCGGCCATGGTGACCTGCACGCCGACCCCGAAGCTGACCAGCAGTTCGGCCATGGCGCGCACGTCTGCCAGGCGCGGCACGTTGGCCAGCACCAGGGGGTCAGCGGTCAGCAACGACGCCGCCATCAGCTTGAGTGCGGCATTCTTGGCGCCACTGATGGGGATTTCCCCCTTCAGCGGCTTGCCGCCGCGGATACGGATACGGTCCATGGCCTCGTTTGTAGCCGGGGGCCTTGCGCAAGGAAAGGCTGGCTAAAGGCAGGGCTAGGCTGACTTTTTGGGGGGCTCGGGCGGCGATTCGGGCGGGGGTGTCGGGGGCGCGGCCCGCTTGGCCGCCTTACGGCGCTTGAGGTTGGCGCGGAGCGCCTCGGCCAGCTTTTCGGGGGAGGATTTGGCCATGGTGGGAAACTGAAAAGTCGCGCTTTCCTTCGTGGAATCCTTACGTTATAGCAGCGCTCCCTTCACCAACCTTGGGTTAAGGGTTCGGGCCTAAGGTCCGGAAATACCACGGTTGCCGTAGTAGCGTAGTGGTAGCGCAATCCCTTGGTAAGGGATAGGTCGTGAGTTCGATTCTCACCTACGGCACCATTCATGCGCGCCCGGTTCGGGCGCACATGAATGCCAACGCGCGGCTAGCGTCAGTGTAGCGCCGCACCGCGACAGCCATTCCAATATAAAGCCAAGCGGCCCTTGCCGCCTCCCCATTCCGCTCTAATCTCCCCCGCAAACAGGGAGACACATCATGTTGCGCAGTTTCGCCTTGGGCCTGATCGGCCTGCTCGCCGCCGTTCCCGCCCACGCCGCCAACGAATATCTGGTGCCCTTCCCGGCGCATCACGTCATCGCCAACATTTATTATGTCGGCTCCAAGGGCCAGGCGAACTATCTGATCACCACGTCCAAGGGCAACATCCTGATCAATTCGGGGCTCGAGGGTAACGTGCCCATGATCAAGGACAGCATCGCCAAGCTGGGCTTCAAGTACAGCGACACCAAGGTGCTGCTGATCAGCCACGCCCATTTCGATCATGACGCCGGCAGCGCCCAGGTCGTGAAGGATACCGGCGCCACGTATGAAGTGATGGACGCCGACGTGCCGACGGTGGAATCGGGCGGCAAGCTCGATTTCCAGTACAACAATGTTCCCGAATATCTCTACCCGCCGGTGAAGGTGGCGCGTGTGCTGAAGGACGGCGACACGGTTTCGCTGGGCGGCACGGTGCTGACGGCGCACGAGACGCCCGGCCATACCCGCGGCTGCACCACCTGGACGCTGAAAGTGCAGGACGGCGGCAAGACCCTGGACGTGGCGATCGTGGGCAGCCCCAACGTCAATCCCGGCTATGTGCTGGTGGGTAACAAGACCTATCCGCAGATCGTGCAGGACTATGAGCAGACGTTCAAAGTGCTGAAGGCGCTTCCGGTCGATGTGTTCCTGGGCGCGCATGGCGATTATTACGGCATGGACGCCAAGTATCCCAAGCTGAAGGACGGCGCCGCCAATCCCTTCATCGATCCGGCGGGATACAAGGCGTACATCACCAACCGCGAAGCCGCCTATCGCAAGGAACTGGCGCGCCAGCAGGCGGCGGCCAAGCCCTGATCAAGGTTTGTCCGTTACCAGCGTACCTTTCTTCTGCTACTAGGCGGCAGGCGGCTCGAACTTGCGGGCCGAACGCAACGTGGCGGCGATCACCGCCGACACCAGCGGGCCGCAGCCCATCAACATGATCCCCAGGGAAAAGCTGCCGGTGGAGTTCTTCACCCAGCCGACCAGATAGGGCCCGAAGAAGCTGCCAACATTGGAAAGGGCATTGATGAGCGCCAGCCCGGCGGCGGCGGCGGCGCCGCTCAGCATGGCCGACGGCACTGCCCAGAACACCGACACATAACAGAACACTCCGGTGAGCCCGATGGTCAGCGCCACCATGATGGCAAGCGGATCGGTAAGCACCACACAGGAGATCAGCGCCAGTCCCGCAATGGCGGCGGGAATGGCGGCATGCCAGTTGCGCTCCCGCGCGCGGTCGGAATGGGCGGCCCACCACATCATCACGATCGACACCACAACGAAAGGAACGGCATTCACCAGCGGCGCCATCTGGGCCGAGATGCCCAGGGCATGGATCATCTGCGGCAGGAACAGTATCAGGCCATAAGCGGCGCCATTGATGCCGGCGCCGGCCAGGCCTGCCAATAACACCACCGGGCTGGTCAGCGCCGAACGGACGCTGAAGCGCTGCACCTGTTCGCGGGTGTCGCGCTCGCGCGCCAGTTGCGCCACCAGCCAGTCCTTCTCCGCCGGCGGCAGCCAGCGCGCTTGCGCCGGACCGTCGGGCAGCGCGAACCAGAACAGGAAGCCCAGCGCGATGGTGGGAAGTGCCTGCAGCACGAACAGCCATTGCCATCCGGCAAAGCCGCCGATGCCATCCATCAGCAAAATGGGGCCGGAGATCAGCGAACCCAACACGATCGAAAAGGGCGTGGACAGGCCCAGCAACGTCAGCATCCGCGCCCGATACGCGCCGGGAAACCACAGCGTCATCAGGTAGAGCAGGCCGGGCAGCAGTCCGGACTCGCCGATACCCAGGAGAAACCGCACAATATAAAAAGCCGTCGGCGTTTTGACCCAGGCCGTCGAGGCCGAGGCCAGCCCCCACACCACCATCAGGATGGGCAGCCAGGTGCGCCCGCCCAGCTTGGCCAGCACTAGGTTGGACGGCACGGCGCAGGCGACATAGCCGATAAAGAACAGTCCCGCCGCCAGGCCATATTGCTCGGCATTCAGCCCCAGCGCCGCGTCCATGGTCAGGCTGGCGAAGCCCACGTTCACCCGGTCGATGTAAGCGGCGAAATAGGCGGCAAACAGCAGCGGCAGGACGCGCCAGGCAACGGCGCGCACCGCGGACTTTTCCAGCATCTCGGTCATTGCCTGCCCCCTGTTTGTAACCAGCTTACGGTGCGATGCGCAGTCCCCGCAATGGTGCGCACTTTACTAAGGTTGCGTGTGCTGGCACCGTCCGCGTCACGGGGAGAAACAACAATGAAAATCATGCTCGCCGCCGCGCTCGCGGCGCTCACAATCGCACCGGCCTTTGCGCAATTGCCCAATCCCTCTCAGGCGCCGGAGCGCCGCTGGGCCAAATTGCCCGACGGCAAACCCTGGGGCACCAGCGCGGGCGTCGAGATCGGACCCAAGGGCGAGATCTGGGCCATCGACCGTTGCGCCGGCACCAGCTGCGACGGCTCGAGCCGCGCCGCCGTGCACATCATCGATCCGAAGACCGGCAAGGCGGTGCACAGCATCGGCGCCAGCCTGTTCGCCACACCGCACGGCCTGCATGTCGACAAGGATGGCAATATCTGGGTTACGGATGCCGCAATCTCCAAAGACAAGAAAAAGGGCCAGCAGGTCATCAAGATGTCGCCTGACGGCAAAATCCTGATGCGGCTGGGCACGGCGGGCGTCTCCGGCGGTGGGCCCACCCATTTCCACGATCCGGGCGATGTGGTGACCGCGCCCAATGGCGACATCTTCGTTGCCGATGGTCATGGCACGGTGGCGCCGGACCTGCCGCCCGACACCATCGTGCGCATCATCAAGTTCACGCCCGATGGCAAGTTCATCAAGGCGTGGGGAAGCCTGGGTTCGGGCAAGAGCCAGTTCCGCAATCCCCATGCGCTGGCGTTTGATTCGCGAGGGCGCCTGTTTGTCGCCGACCGGGTCAATGGCCGCATCCAGATTTTCGATCAGGATGGCAAGTGGCTGACGGAATACCATGCCTTCAACCATCCCAGCGGCCTCTACATCGACAAGACCGACACGCTTTATGCCAGCGACTACAACAGCGAAGGCCAGAAGGGCATCTATATCGGCAGCGCCAAAACCGGGAAATTGAAATACTTTGTGCCCGATGCCGAAGCCGGTGAAGGCATCATGGCGGGCGCGGACGGCACGCTCTATGAGGGCACGCCCACCGGCATCACCCGCTTCCGGAAGAAGCCATGAGCAGGCTCAGCCGCAGGCTTGTGCTGGGCGCGGCGGCGGCGGGCCTTGCCGCCAACGCGGCACATGCAAAAACCCGCAACGTCAGCGAAGGCCTGTCGGGCTATGCGGCCAATCTCGATACCTGGTTCAAGCAGGTGCCGTTCGAACAGCGTTTCGCGCTGGCCAAAAAGCTGGGCTTCACGTCCATCGAATACTGGACGGTGGATCGCAACAACACCGGCGGCACGGCGGCCAACTGGCGCAAGCTGGCCGATGACAATGGCCTGTCCCTCACCCAGTTCGCCCCGGCCTGGCCGAACTTCGCGGACCCTTCGAACATCCCTGCGCTGCTAAAAGTCACGCAGCAGGCCATCGCCGATGCGCGGGTGCTGAACTGCACCCAATTCACCGTCACAGGTCATGCGCTGGTGGACGGCATGAGCCGCGAGGCACAACTGGCGGGCTATACCACCGGTTTGATGCGCATGGCGCCGCTGCTGGAGGCGGCCGGCGTCACAGCCCTGGTGGAGCCCTTCAACCGGGTCAATCACCTGAACCATTTGCTGAACGGCTCGCAGCCGGCGCTGCCCATGGTGCGCTCGGTGAATTCGCCGCGCGTGAAGCTGCTTTGGGATTTTTATCACATGCAGCTGTCCGCCGTCAGGGCCTATGAGACAGAAAAGGGGTTTTAGCTAAGGGAGGAATTTGGTCTCATCGCCTTGAGAAAGGACTACCGATGAGAACGAAATCCCCAAGCCCTAAGGCGCCCGCCGAGCGGGTTTTGAAAGACAT
>CAIUTH010000304.1 GCA_903902075.1 uncultured Alphaproteobacteria bacterium | reverse complement strand
CTGCTGGATGCCTCCCAATACAATTCGGTGACGCGCGAGAAGCAGTCGATCATGCCCGTGCTGAAGGCCTCGGCCGATCAGCGCCGCGATCTGCTTGCTTACTTCTCAAGCCTCGCGGGCGTCGAAGAAGGCTCGCTGACCACCGTCAGCGCGCCCGTCACCCAGGCCGATATCGACCAGATCATGAAGCCGCGACGCGGCGACTGGGCCAGCTACAATGGCGGCTTTGACGGCAACCGTTTCTCATCGCTGGACCAGATCACCACCGCCAATGTGAAACGGCTGCAGCCGCAGTTCCTCTTCGCGCCGGGCGGCTCGGGACTGGAAGGCACACCCATCGTCATCGGCAACATGATGTATGTGACGGGTGGCACGCGCGTATGCGCGCTCAACGCCCGGACGGGCGCGCCGCTATGGTGCGTGCCGCGCAGCAGCGGCATCGCTTCGGCGCCCAAGAGCGCGTCCCCGCCGGTGGGCCCCAATCGCGGCGTGGCGGTACTGGGCGACCGGGTGTTCTATATTTCCGACGATGCCTATCTGGTTGCGCTCAACCGGCTGACCGGTGCGGTGATGTGGAGCGTGTGGCTGCCGGAGAAGGGCGCCAAGGGCAAGTTCTACAGCTCCATGGCGCCGATGGTGGTGAACGACATGATCGTCGCCGGCATTGCGGGCGGCGACTCGCCCATGCGGGGCTTCCTGGCAGCTTATCGCCCCGACAGCGGCAAGCTGGCCTGGCGCTTCTATACCATCCCCAAACCGGGCGAGATGCCGCTATCCAAGACCTGGATCGGCCGGGCGCTGGAAACCGGCGGCGGCGCCACCTGGCATACCGGATCGTATGACCCAGAAACCGGCACGCTCTACTGGGCGGTGGGCAATCCCTATCCCGACACCGATCCGGACGAGCGCGGCGGGCGCAATCTCTACACCAACTCGGTGATTGCACTGGATGCCAGGACCGGCAAGTTCAAATGGCATTTCCAGTTCACGCCTTATGACACCCATGACTGGGATGCCACTCAGTCCATGGTGCTGGTGGATGCGGTGTGGAAGGGCAAGCCCCGCAAGCTGTTGATGTCGGCCCAGCGCAGCGGCATCTTCTATGTGATCGACCGCACCAATGGTGCCTTCCTGCTGGCCAAACCCTTCGTCAAAAAGATGACCTGGGCCAAGGGCTTTGAAAAAGACGGTACGCCGATCCTGACCGAGGGCAACATCCCTACGCATGATGGCACCGTCACTTGTCCGGGCGTGCGCGGCGCCACCAACTGGTACGCGCCGTCCTATGATCCGCAGACCCGGCTGTTCTATGTCATGGCGGCGGAGGACTGCGGCATCTATCGCAAGAGCGGCAAGATCTTCGGACCCAATCCCGATCCCTCCAATGTCGGCACCCGCCTAGTGCGGGCGCTGAATGTCGAAACCGGCGAGATGGTGTGGGAAAAGCTGCTGACCGGGCCGCAGGAAACCAACTATACCGGCGTGCTGACCACGGTCGGCGGCGTGCTGTTTCACGGCGAGACGGGTGGCGACTTCGCGGCGGTGGATGCCAAGACCGGCAAGACCCTATGGAGCTTCCGCGCCAATGACAGTTGGCGGGCCTCGCCGATGACTTACATGATCGACGGCAAGCAGTATGTTGCGGCGATGGATTCCACCAACCTGATCAGTTTCGCGCTGCCGGACTGATCAAGCCGGCGCATCGGCGCGGAGATGCTTGACGTTCCAGGTGCGCCATTCGTGCAGCACCAGCAACAGGGTAACGGTGTCCAGCACCGTCAGGCCCAGCAGCCAGTTCGACCATTCTTCGGCCAGTTCAAGACTCATGTAACCGATGAAGCCGATCAGGATAACCGAGGCAAACGGGAACACCCACACGCCGCGACCGCGCAAAAGCGTGACGGTGATCGCCATCTTCAGGGTGCCATGCACCAGAAGATAGAAGATCACAAAATGGCCCGGTGACTCCGCCAGCGCCGCAGCACCCTGGCGGATGAACTCGGCGGTGGGCGAGTGGCGGCCCTGGTCAAGCTCCGGAGTGGTCCATTGCAGTGCCAGGGAATAGAGGCGCTGTGGCCCGGTGATGGCGATGATCAACCCGGCCGTGACTTCCAACAGGCCGAAGAATCCCTTGATCAGGAT
>CAIUTH010000303.1 GCA_903902075.1 uncultured Alphaproteobacteria bacterium | reverse complement strand
TGCTGGTGGCGCATGGCGGCTTTGTCGCCGGGCGGCTGGGCGTGCGCGCCGAGACGATGCTGTTCGACGTGCTGGAACTGTTCGCCTTTGTGCGTCCCGGCCTGCCTTTCGTGCCCAGCGCGCTGGGCCTTTCGCGCGCGCTGGGACTGACCGTGCCGCAGACCCCGGAGCAATCGGCCCAGGCGCTGCACACAATCGCCCGCACCCTTTTGGATGAAGTCGCGGGCCGACCCCAGGATGTGCGCGAAAGCCTCGCGCCGCTGGTGGGCACCCTCAATCGGGCGGGATGGCGCTGGGCGCCGCTGCTGAAATCCATCGTCGGCGACGTGCCGCACGGCTCGCCCATCGCGGGGCTGGAAGCCTGGCGCGGCCTGTCGCAATGGGAAGATGAAGCGCCGGTGGGCGATCCTGGTACGCAAAGCGTGGAGCCGGCGGAAGCCCGCGCGCGGCTGTCGCGCATGGTCGGCGTGGCGCGGCCGCAGCAGGCGGCCTATAGCGATGCCGCCACCTACGCCTTCGGCCCGCGCGAACAGGCGGGCGCTCCGCGCGTCGCGCTGGTGGAAGCGGGCACCGGCACCGGCAAGACGCTGGGCTATCTGGCGCCCGCCAGCGTGTGGGCGGAGAAGAACGGCCCGGGGCTGTGGATCAGCACCTATACCCGCAACCTGCAACGCCAGATCGTGCAGGAGATCGCCCATCTGTGGCCCGATCCGGTGGAGCGCGCCGAGAAAGCGGTGGTGCGCAAGGGCCGCGAGAATTATCTCTGCCTGCTGAATTTCGAAGATGCCGCCAAGCGCACCGCGCTGGCGCCGGGCCCGCGCAGCGTCGCGCTGGGCCTGATCGCGCGCTGGATTGCATCGGGCACCGATGGCGACCTGTCCGGTGTGGGCTTTCCGGCATTTCTCGCCGCCACCATGCCGCTGTCCACCGTCACCGACCGGCGCGGCGAATGCATCTATGCCGCCTGCCCGCATTACCGCATCTGCTTCATCGAGCGCGCCATCCGCCGGGCCCGCCATGCCAGCATCGTGGTCGCCAATCATGCCCTGGTGATTGCGCAGGCCAGCGCCGACTGGCTGAGCACCGACGAGACCACTGACACGCCCAATGAGCGGCGGCTGCGCTATGTCTTTGACGAAGGTCATCACCTGTTCGACGCCGCCGACAGCGGTTTCTCCGCGTCCCTGTCGGGCCGCGAGATGGCGGAACTGCGGCGCTGGATCCGTGGGCCCGAAGGCCGCGCCCGCACCCGCATGCGCGGGCTGGAAGAACGATTGAAAGACCTGATCGCCGATGATGACGCCGCGCAAAAGGCGCTGGACGAAGCCGTGCAGGCCTCAAGCGCGCTGGCGGGCGAAGGCTGGACCGCCAGATTGGGCAGCGGCCCGCGCGGCACCGGTGAAGTGTTCCTCGCCGCCGCCTACCAACATGTCCGCGCCCGAAGCAGCGACGAGAATTTCTATTCCCTGGAAGCCGACACCCAGCCCATGAGCCCGGAGATGCTGCAGGCCGTCAGCGGCTTGTCGCGGGGACTCAAGCGCATCGCCGATCCGCTGAAGGAACTGGCGCGCCTCCTGCGCAAGAAGATGAACGACAAGACCGCCGAGCTCGAGCCTTACACCAGGGCGCGGCTGGATGCGGCGGCGCGCGGGCTGGACCGCCGCGCCAAGGCCGTCCTGCCCGCCTGGATCCAGATGTTGGAAACGCTGGAGAATGGCGAGATCGCCGAAGAGTTCGTGGACTGGTTCGAACTGGCCCGCGAGGATGGCCGCGATGCCGATATCGGGCTGGAACGCCACTGGATCGATCCCACCAAGCCCTTGTCCACCGCCGTGCTGGAAACCGCGCATGGCGCACTGATCACCTCAGCGACCTTGCGCGACAACGGCGGCGATCAGGACGATCACTGGGCCAGCGCCGAAGTGCGCACCGGCGCCGGCCATCTGCCCCAGCCGGCGCGGCGCGCCCATTTCGGCTCGCCCTTCCTGTATGAAGACCAGTCGCGCGTCTTCGTGGTTACTGACATTGCGCGCCGCGATCCTGATGCGCTGGCCGCGGCCTACCGCGAACTCTTTCTGGCGTCGGGCGGCGGGGCGCTGGGACTGTTCACCGCGGTGCGCGCGCTTCGCGATACCGGCACGCGCATTGCCGAACCCTTGGCGGCCGCCGGGCTGACGCTTTACGCCCAGCACATGGACCGGCTGGATACTGGCGCGCTGGTCGATCTGTTCCGCGCCGAGGAGAATGCCTGTCTGCTGGGAACCGACGCCCTGCGTGACGGTGTGGACGTGCCGGGGCGGTCTTTGCGTCTGGTGGTGTTCGACAAGGTGCCCTGGCCCAAGCCCACCATCCTGCACAAGGCGCGGCGGGCCCGGTTCGGCAAGGGCTATGACGACCTCATCACCCGCTTCCGCCTGAAACAGGCGTTCGGGCGGCTGATCCGGGGACCGCAAGACAAGGGCTGCTTTGTGATCCTGGAAGGGGCCACCCCCAGCCGGCTGCTGACCGCTTTTCCGGAGAAATCCCCGGTCAAACGCTGCGGCCTGGCCGAGGCGATTGGGGATATCCGGGCATTCCTGGGTGAGCCGCCCGTGACCCACGCCCCCACCCCCCTTATAACCGGGTGATGGCCGCCACCGTTGAAACCCTGATTCCCCCAAATGGCATTGGCGATGAGAGCTATGGCCGCTTCTCGACCGGCATCCTGCCCAGCCATGTCCTGAAGCGGCTGCTGGACCAGGGCCGCGAGGTCACTGCGTCCGAGCCCTTCGCCCCGGGCCAGATCCAGCCCGCCAGCATCGATCTGCGGTTGGGCGACGTGGCCTATCGCGTGCGCGCCAGTTTCCTGCCTGGCCCCAACGCCACGGTAGAAGACAAGCTCAAGACCGTCTTCATGCACGAAGTGAATTTGACCAATGGCGCGGTGCTGGAAGCGGGCAGCGTCTATATCGTGCCGCTGCTGGAACGCGCCGAATTCTCCGCGCGGATTTCCGGTGGCGCCAATCCCAAAAGCTCCACCGGCCGCATCGACGTTTTCACCCGGCTGATCACCGATTACGCCCCCAGCTTCGACCGCGTTGAGCCGGGCTATCGCGGCCCGCTCTATGCCGAGATCTGCCCCCAGACCTTCCCGGTGCTGGTGCGCAAGGGTTCGCGCCTGAACCAGCTGCGCATCCGCCATGGCTCGCCCAGCTTCAGCGACACCGCGCTGCGCCGCCTGCACGAACAAGCACCCTTGGTGGACGGCGATCCCAACATCAATGACGGTCTGGCGCTGTCGATCGATCTCAGGGGCAGCGCCGACATCGGCAAGCGCATTGGTTTTCGCGCCAAGAAGCACACCGGGTTGATCGACGTGGACAAGGTCGGCCTGCTGGACCCGGCCGATTACTGGGAACCCATCGAAGCCAATGCGCGCGGCGACATGGTGCTGGATCCGGACGAGTTCTACATCCTGGTTTCGCGCGAACGCGTCGCAATCCCGCCCGACCATGCCGCCGAGATGGTGCCGTTTAATCCGCTGGTGGGCGAATTCCGTGTTCATTATGCCGGGTTCTTCGATCCAGGCTTCGGCTATGAGGTGGGCAGGCCGCCTTGCGCGCGCGGTGTGCTGGAAGTGCGCTCCCGCGAGGTTCCGTTCATCCTGGAACATGGCCAGGTGATCGGCCGGCTGGTGTTCGAGCGGCTGACCGATCCGCCGCCGGAAGGTTATGGCGAGGGGCTGGGTTCCAATTACCAGCGCCAGGGCCTGAAGCTCTCCAAGCATTTTCGCAGCGCTTAGCGCCAAACCTCGTAACAATTGTTGCGAAAAACCCACATCACCTGCCAAAGCATCGCCAAAGCCCCGTGCGGCAATGCAAAACCATTGCGCAAGACCGTGTCTCCAGCACAGTTAGCGTCACTTGCGGACGGACGGTTTGGGGAAACCCCGCAAGCGATTGGAAGTCGGAAATGGGGTCCGGTTCCAGTGGTCCAATTTGAAGGGGGCAGTGAGAGGCGGTTACGGCGCGAAAGCAGCCGGCCGCCTCTCGGTTTTTTACCATGCTTCTAAAGACCACCCGTCTGATTCTGCGCCCCCAAATCCCTGCTGACGCCGCCCCGCTTTTCGACATTCTCAGTGACCCGCAAGCCATGCGCTTCTGGAGCCGCCCCGCAATGACGGAGCTGGCGGTGGCAAATGAGGTGGTGCGCGAGCAGCAGGCGGCGATGGACGCCGGGCTCTGCCGCTACTGGACCATCCTGGAAAACCGGCAGGCCATCGGCAGCATCGACCTCAGCCTGATCCGGGACGGCTCGGCAGAAGTTGGCTTCCTGCTGCGCCCCGATCGCTGGGACCAGGGATTCGCCAGCGAAGCGGTGGGCACGGTCATCACCTATGCCCTGGGTCCGCTGGACCTGAAGCGACTGGCGGCGGCGGTGCAGGCGGAAAATCGCGCCGCCGCACGAGTGCTGGAGAAGAACGGCTTTTCCCAGGTCCAGCAGCGCGCCGTGACCCTGCCCGGCGGCGACAGCCGGGTCTGCGGCTTTTATCTGTTGAAGCGCTAGGCCTTTTCGCGGCCGGCGCGACGCCAGCGACCCACCAACTCATCCAGGCCTTCGCGATCCAGGTTCGGCGCCTTCCAGCTCTTGGAGAAGCCGACATGCATGTTGCGCGGCACCCCGCGCTTGCCCAGATCGTCGAAGCGCACCCGCATGGGCATGGAGACGCCCTGCCCCAGGATGATGGCCTCGCGGTCGCCCAGCAGCGGCAGGAAATCCACCAGGTCGATCATGCCTTCATAGGTCGAGCCGCGGATCACTTCCTGGTCGCGCTCGCTGGACAGGCGCAGCACGACCGCGGTGCCGCATTGCGACAGGATGGTGGCGTCCAGCTCGCACGGGCGCTGGGTTACAAGGCACAGGCTGAGGCCATACTTGCGGCCTTCCTTGGCGATGCGCGACAGCGCCTGGCGGGTGGGCATGAACTTGCTGTCGTCGACCGGCGCGTAGCGATGCGCTTCCTCGCACACCAGCAGCATGGGGAGCCCCCCCTTGCTCCACACCGCAAGGTCGAACGCCAGGCGCGAAATCACCGAGATCACCACGTCCAGGATTTCCGGCGGCACGGTGGAAAGATCGATCACCGAGATGGGACGGCCCTCGGAGGGCACGCGGAACAACCGCGCCAGCACATCGCCCATCGTGTCCTGCACCGACAGGCTGCCGAACATGAAGTTGTAGCGCTGGTCGGTGGCCAGGCTCTCGATGCGCGCTTTCAGACGGCGATAGGGCAGCAGGAACTGGGTACGCTCCAGGCGGCCCAGCTGTTCGTCCAGCCAGGCCATGACATCGGACATGCGGAACGGGGTTGGCGTGTCGACCGTGATGACCATCTGGCTTTCGGACTTGCGCAGCGCGCCCGCACGGCTGGTGGCGGATTCGCTGTAGCGCTTCTTGGCCACCACCACCGCATCGGCCAGGATTTCCACCTCGGCATCGTGATGGGTGTCGTTGCTCACCAGGGCGGCCACCATTTCGGTGAAGTCCAGCATCCAGAAGGGCAGGCTGAAGTTGTCCAGGTTGATCGGCTCCACCATGCCGCCGAACGCGGCGGAATATTCATTGTGGATGTCCAGGATCAGCATATGGGCGTGGCTGTGTTCGTGCAGCAGCCGCTGCAGGATGCAGGTCACCGCCGAGGACTTGCCCGAACCGGTCGAACCCACCACCAGGAAATGCTTGGCCAGCAGATCGTCCACCAGCAGGCGCGCCGGCACGGTTGGATCCTGGAACAGGCTGCCGATCTGGACGCTGGCGGCCTGGGGCGGAGCATAGACGCGTGTCAGGTCGTGCTTGTCGGCCAGCATGACCGCATCGCCCAGGCTGGGCAGGCTGGAGACGCCGCGGCGGAAGGTTAGACGGCGA
>CAIUTH010000302.1 GCA_903902075.1 uncultured Alphaproteobacteria bacterium | reverse complement strand
GGGCGGAGTCGAACGCGTAGCACCGGCGGAGTACGGGTCGGCACGCTGGCTGTAATGCTCTTCGCGGTATTCGTAACCCAGAGCGACGGCAACCGGGCCGGCCCAGCTTTCAATCGGCGAACCGTTGACCGAGAAGCTGAAGGCTTCCTGACGCAAGGTCTGGATCGCGTTCGGTCCGCTGGTCGTGCCGCCGGGGCCGTTCTGGCCATCGAAGTAGGCGACCTGGCCGGGGGTCAGGGTCTGGCCACCAAAGGGATTGAAGGGCACGCAACCATAGGCCTGCGCGATGGTGTTTCGGCAGACGATCTGGCCAGCGGCGTTGGTGACCGCATCCTGCGCCAAGTTGAAGCGCGAGATGGCGCCGTTCGTGCTGTTGGTGCCCGGCGTGAAGGGCGCGCCCGACAGGGGCATGTTGTAGATCTTGATGCTGGTGTCGGTTTCGCCGTGCTGGAAGTAGGAATCCCAGTTCCAGCTCTTGCCGAACAGGTCGAAGCTGCCGTCACCACCCACCACGTAGCGGCGCATGGTGCGCATCAGGAACATCTGCTGGTCGGTGGGGATATTGGCCCAGTCCGAACCGTAGGGGATGTTGGCCGCAGCAGCAGCAGCGTTGAAGGCGGCAGAGCCAACAGGATTGGTCGTCTGGTTGAAGCTCGGGTTCACGTTCGTAAGGCACTGCGAGATGCTGTTGAACAGGCCCGAAGCGAGCAGGTAGGCATTGTCGCAATGGGCGTTCATGCCGTTCTTGGACGAGTTGCCCTGCGCCGGGACATTCTGGGTACGGCTCATGCCATAGTTCACGGTGGCGAAGATTTCCGTCGAAGGCGTCAGGTCATAGGACACGCGGGCATAGACGTCGCCGCGGGTCAGCGGGTCATACAGACCCTGGGTGAACTGATGCGCATCGTTCTGGTTGCCCGGATCGGACGCGGTGCCAGAGCAAGAGCCGTTAAGGGCGCCGCCCAAGGCGTTCGCGGCGGTCTTGAAGCAGGTACCAGCCAGGTCAAAGGGAATGGCCTTGCCAGCCTGGTCGAAGGTGGTGAAGGCATAGGGCGAACCGGCCTGGATCAGGCCGTAAGCCGACGATTGGGTGCCCTGAACCAGCGGGAGGTAATTGTTGCGGGGCTGGCCGGCGGGAGCAGCGGCGGCGCCAGTGTCGGCACCATAGGAGAGCGTGCCCGACTGGCGGGCGATTGTGCGGCCGCCAATGTTGGGCTGCGCGGCGTGCTGTTGGGCAACCGGATAGCGCGGCAGCAGGCCGTCGTTATAGGCGTACTCGCCCGCGATTTCGAAGTGACCGCGGCCACCGGCAAAGCTGGTACCAGCCGCCATCTGGAACAGCGTCTGGCCCATGTCGCCATAGGTCGACAGGCCGGCCTGCGCATTGGCCTTGAAGCCTTCAAACTTCTTGTCGGTGACGAAGTTGATGACACCGGCGACGGCGTCCGAACCCCACGAGGCGCTCGCACCGCCGGTCACGACGTCCACGCGCTGGATCAGCATCTGCGGCATCAGGCTGACGTCAACCGCGCCATTGAAGTTACCGCCAACGACGCGCTGGCTGTCGAGCAGCACCAGGGTGCGCAGCGGGGACAGGCCGCGCAGGCCAAGCGAGGACAGGCCGATCAGGCCGGTGGTGGTCGAACCGGTGTTGTAGCCTTCGCCCGAAGAACCCTGCAGGGCGGGGAGCTGGGTGATGGCTTCGAACACGCTCGGCTTGGCCTGAGATTCAAGGTCAGCGGCGCTGATCACCGTGGTGGGCGTGGGCGCATCGAAGCCCGCGCTCTGAAGGCGCGTCGAGGACACGACGACTTGTTCGACACCTTCCTGCGCCATGGCGGCACCAGCGGTGAGCGCCAAAATGGCGGCGCCACCAGCAAGGCGAACGCGAGTCTTCGTCAAACCATAATTCATAAGCATAGTCCCCCTGGACGGTTGTTCTACCGGCGTGATACCGGCTTCTTGGGCGGTTGGATAGCAGACGTGCACAACGCCAAGCGAGAGAATATTCGACGGAACAGTGCATTAGGCGCGCGGAAAGAACCGAACGTCACATTATTGCAACGTCGCGAAACCCCTCCTTAATATTGTGCGCTGCGTCAAAAATCTCGGCCACACGCCAGTTAGGCTCGAAAAATCTCAATTTCCCGCGCCTTTTGTGCCCTTTGACAAAGTGTCGGCGCCGGCAGCTGCTTTTGCTGCAATTATATAAGTCATGCCCAGAAATTATCCGCGCGGCGCCCCGCGCCTGTGCCGGTGGCCTTCGCCAGGGCTGACGTGCGGGTGATTCTTTTGTGCTAACGCGCGTTAAGGAAGATGAAGGCTGCACAGCGTGGCCTGCATTTGCGCAAAAACGCTTTTCCAGTCGCCGGGCGCCGGCTGACGAAACAACCGCATTTGCGGATACCAGGGCGTTGCAGAGGATTCCAGAAACCAGCGCCAATCCGGCGCGAATTTGAGCGCAACCCACACCTCGCATCCCAGCGCGCCGGCCAGATGCGCCAGCGATGTGTCCAGGGTGATCACCAGATCCAAAGCCTGCATCGCCGCGGCGCTGTCGAGAAACGCCTTGTTTTCCGCGTCGAAATCATCGCCCAGCGTCTCCACGCGCAGGCCGCAGAGCTGCCCGGCGCCCTCGCCCTTCTGCAGGCTTATAAGGCGCACCTCCTTCATTTCGGAGATCGGCGCCAGCAGCGAAAGCGGAAATGAACGGTTCGCGATACTGGCGGCGCCCTGCCAGCAAATGCCGATCTTGAAGCCTTCTCTGCCGATGCGCGCGCGCCAGTGTTCGACGCGATCTGCTTGCGCTTTCAGGTACGGGATAGGCGCGGGGATGGTCTCGCGCGTTGTGCCGAATGCCAGAGGCAGGCTCATCAGGGGACAATGATAATCGAAATCCGGCGGCACACCCGCACTGCCCAGGATTTCGATGTCGCCACCGGCATCGCGCATCAGCGGCACAATCGGGTCCTGCACCGCCAGGATCACGCGCGCGCCGCGCGCGCGCGCCATCAGAGCATACCGGAAGAACAGGATGGTGTCGCCCAAACCCTGTTCGATGTAGCAAAACAGGGTCTTCCCCGCGATGTCTTCTGCGCCTGTCCAAAGCGGCTGAGCATAGTTTCGTGCTTCGATCGGCGCGGGCAATCGCTTGCGCCATTCATAAAGCGCAAGGCCTTCCGCAAGATTGCCGGACATCAGCTTGACGATGCCTTTGGACCAGTGCGCCAGCGCATGGCCGCCGTCGCGGGACAAAACCTGGTCGAAATCGGCCAGGGCATCCGCGAACCGCAGGAGATCCCGGTGCGCGGTGCCGCGATTGGTCAGAGCTTCCAGGTAACCCGGACGCAGGACAAGCGCGCGGTCATAAGCCTGGATGGCGTCTTCGTGCCGGTTCATGTCCTGCAGGATATTGCCGCGGTCGTTCCAGCCCTGTGCATTGGCGCCGTCCAGCGCCAGCGCCCGGTCGCTCGCGGCCAGGGCCTCATCCAGCCGGCCCAGCCGGCGCAGCACATGCGCGCAGGCATTGTGGCTCTGCACATGCCCAGGGTTCAGCGCCAGCGCCTGATCATAGCTGGCGAGCGCGTCCGCGAACCGTCCCAGCCCCTGCAGCGCATTGCCCCGGTTGTGCCAAGC
>CAIUTH010000301.1 GCA_903902075.1 uncultured Alphaproteobacteria bacterium | reverse complement strand
TGGCGGCCAGGGCACGGTGAGCGACGTGCAGCAGCCGCGCTATGGCAGCCAGCTGCTCGACATCGTGATGCCCTGGTAATCAGAATATAGTGGGGAAACAAAAAGCCCGGTCGCAAGACCGGGCTTTTTTATTTTTAATGATCGCTCGTCGCGCGGCAATCAAATAGATATCGTGACGACGCTAGTCGTCGCGATAGACTTTCTCGCGCCGCTCGTGACGCTCTTGCGCCTCGATCGACAGGGTGGCGATGGGACGGGCGTCCAGGCGCTTCAGCGAAATAGGCTCGCCGGTTTCTTCGCAAAAACCATAAGAGCCGTCTTCGATCCGGCGCAGCGCCGCATCGATCTTGGCGATCAGCTTGCGCTGGCGGTCGCGGGTGCGCAGTTCCAGCTGGCGCTCGGCCTCGGTGGAGGCGCGGTCGGCAAGATCGGCATGCGGCACCGTCTCGGCCTGCAGGTTCTGGATGGTTTCGCGGCTTTCCTTGAGAATCTCGTCTTTCCAGACGTTGAGCTTGCGGCGGAAATATTCGCGCTGACGCTCATTCATAAAGGGCTCGTTTTCCGACGGGCGGTAGTCGGCAGAGACCTGGTTTGCCATGCGCACTCCCTTCGAACGCGAGGGGCGAAAGACTCACGAAAATCTCGCCCCGAGGGCCGGGGTTATAACCGTGCGCGCACCCCAGCCGCAAACACTATCGCGAGGCCTGGTAAGCGGCGCACAGAAAAGCGGCAGTTCGGAACGAAAAGCCCCGGATATCAGACACTTTCGCGACATGAGTGCTTGGTATCGCAGCGCACAAATCTGGATGGATTTTGGTGTGACGTCGGGAGGGTTGAGGTCTCGCCCGACCACTGCCGCGGCGCGGCGACTACGCGCGGCCACTACGCTGTCGCTAAGCAGCCAAGCCGCGCCTGGGCATTGAAAAAAAGGCCCGCCGGCACCACGCAGGGTTTCGGCCCTACGCTGCCGCTAGGGCATCGCAACGAAAAAGGCCGGTCCAAACGGACCGGCCTTTTTCTTGCGATGGTTGCGGGGACAGGATTTGAACCTGTGACCTTCAGGTTATGAGCCTGACGAGCTACCGGGCTGCTCCACCCCGCGTCACGGAAGGTGCGGGGGTATAGGCCATGCCTCTTGGCCTGTCCAGTCCCGCTTTTTGGTCCCATTTTCAAGCCCTTGCGAGGGGCGTTCAGCCCGATTTAACGGCTGCCTCGCTAAGAGGGCGACATGCGGTTTTTGACCTTTCTGACCCTTCTCAGTCTCTCCAGCCCGGTCCTGGCCGACGAACTCTTCGACAGCGGAAAGCTGCTGGCCACCGGCGGCGTTTCCCAAGTGGAAGGCGCCGGCGGCGGCGGCCTGGCCAGCTGGGCGATGATCACCGGCTATGGCTCCCGCGATGGCGTGGGCGCCAACGTTCACTACACGGTGTTGCCGCTGACCAACTACAGCCTGCAAAGCGCCGGCATCGCGGTCGGCCTGTTTGACCGGCTTGAACTCTCCTATGCGTGGCAGGGGTTCGATACCCAGAATGTCGGCGCCCTGCTGGGTTTGGGGCAGGGCTTCCCCTTTCACCAGAACATCTTCGGTGCCAAGCTGAAGCTGCTGGGCGATGCGGTCTATGAACAGGATAGCTGGTTGCCGGAAATTTCCATCGGCCTGCAGCACAAGGAAAATGACCGCGGCGCGATCATCGCGGCGCTGGGCGGCAAGAACAGCGTCGGCACCGATTACTACATCACTGCCAGCAAGCTGTTCCTGGCGCAAAGCATCCTTCTCAACACAACCTTGCGCCAAACGAAGGCTAACCAGTTCGGCCTGCTGGGATTCGGCGGCGACAAGCACAATGATTACAGCAGCCAGTTCGAAGGCTCGGCCTCCTACCTGTTCAGCCGCCGCTTCACGGTCGGCGCCGAGCTGCGCACCAGGCCCAGCAATCTGGGCATCGCCCATGAAGGCGCGGCCTGGGACATCTTCGCCGCTTATTTCATTAACAAGAACCTGTCCGTGACGGCGGCTTATGCCGACCTGGGCAACATCGCCATCCGGGGTGGCCAGCACGGCGCCTATCTGTCGCTGCAGGCCGGGCTATAGGAAAGGACCGCTATGAAACGCTCGATGGCGCTTGGTTTTCTGCTGCTGACAGCGGCGCCGGCATTCGC
>CAIUTH010000300.1 GCA_903902075.1 uncultured Alphaproteobacteria bacterium | reverse complement strand
GGTCAGGATGGCGTCGGCAAAGCCGGTCTGGGTGTCGATGCCCAGCATCCGCTCGGCGATCAGGCCATAGAAGCTGGGCTGCTTGCCGGCGGCGAAGTTGAGCAGGGTGACGACTTTCAACGGATCGCCCGATTGCATGTGGGCGCGCGCCGCCCAAAAGGCGGCTTGCGCGCGCAGGCTGGGCTGGGCGTCGCGATTTTCCGCCAGCTCTTCCAGATAGGCTTCGGCATTTTTCCAGTCGCCCAACCGGTAAGCGGCAAAGCCGGCATCCCATTGCAGCTGCGGCATGCCGCCGATCGGAACGGAGGTCGCCAGCTTGTAAGTGTCGGCGTCGCGGCCTTCGGCGCGATAGGAGGCGGCGATGCGATGCGCCATCACGGCCGCATCGGAAGGCGTCGCGCCAGCCAGCACTGATTGCATCAGGCTCAGCGCCTGGTCGGGATTGCCCGCCTTGATGGCGGCCAGGATGCCGGGCATCACGGCGCGCGTGGCGTCAGCGGCAGGCACCGGCTCGGGCAGTTCCTGGTCTTCATAGCCGCCAGTGCGGCGGCCCACGCCGGTTGGCACCGGAATGTTGGTTACCACCGCCACGATGATGGTCTTGCGATGCTTGCGCACTTTCCTGGTCGAATGCGCCACTGCCAGGCGGTAGATGCGCTCGGCCACCGGCAGGTCACGATACTGGGTCAGCCATTCGACCAAAGGTTCGGCGGTGACGTTCCTGGGCGAGGCGGAGAGAAAGCCCTGTGCCTGCGCATAACCCACCAGCGACGTATCGCTGAGCTTGGCGATCAGGCTCTTGGCACGCGTGGTCTTGCCGTCGCGTTCCGCCGCCATGATCTCTTTATAAAGTGCCACGTCATCGAGGCTGAGAATAACGGGCGTGGCGGGTGCGGAAACTGGTGCGGGCGGCGTCAGCGGCACGGCGGGCTGCGCCCAAGCCGGCATGAAGGCAGGCGGGGCGGCCAGCAGCAGGCAGGTCAGTAGAACGGATATGCGAATGGTCCAAAGCCTTCGAAGCAGGGGACTCTAGTTAGACCGCGCCGCCGTGACGGGCAACCCGAGCGTCTGCATTTTGTCCCGCACCGCTTGCAGGTCACGCCAGGCCAGCTTCTTGTGCGCCGGCTGGCGCAGCAGATAGGCGGGATGCAAGGTCGGCATCAGCGGTACCATCCGGTCACCGACGCGATATTCCAGCCAGCGGCCGCGCAATTTCATGATGCCGTCGGAAATTCCCACCACATGGCGCGCCGCCACCGCGCCCAGAAGAATAATGACCTGCGGATCGGCCAGTTCGATATGCCGGCGCAGGAAGGGCAGGCAGGCCGCCGCTTCCTCGGGCGTCGGATCGCGATTGTCCGGTGGGCGCCAGTTGATGACGTTGGTGATGTACGCGTTGGTATTGCGATCGAGCCCGATGCTGGCCAGCATCTTGTCCAGCAATTGCCCGGCGCGGCCGACGAACGGTTTGCCCACCCGGTCTTCGTCGCGGCCCGGCGCTTCGCCGATCAGCAGCACGCGCCCGCTGGCCACGCCATCGGCGAACACCGTGTTGGTGGCGGTACGCTTGAGGGGGCAGCCGTCAAAAGCTTCCAGCGCGGCCTGGAGTTCCGCGAGACTTGTCGCGGCCGCAGCCGCCGCCATGGCGCCGCCGACCGCGTCGCCTTCGATGACGGCCGGGATCACGGGCGCGCGGACGGGCGCGGCGCGCGGCGGCACCGGAGCCTGCAGCGGTTGCACCGCCGCCCTCGCCGCCAGCCGGTTCACCGGTTCCTTGGCGATGGCCTCATCGGCGCCAGCTTCCACCAGCCAGTTCAGGGTCGCCAAAGGGTTTTCGAGTGTGTCGCTCACGGGGCGATCTTAGGCTTTCGGGACGCCGGGATGCCAGTTAGAAAAGAAGCCAATAACAAGGCGATTCATGGCCGAAACCATTACCCGCGAGAGCATGGACTATGACGTCGTCATCGTGGGCGGCGGTCCGGCCGGGCTGGCGGCGGCGATCCGGCTGAAACAGGTGTCGCCCGGCACCAGCGTCTGTGTGCTGGAAAAAGGCTCCGAGATCGGGGCCCATATCCTGTCGGGCGCGGTGATTGATCCCAAGGCACTGAATGAACTGATCCCCGACTGGAAGGAAAAAGGCGCACCGCTGGAAACACAGGTCAGCGATGACCGCTTCTGTTTCTTTACCCGCACGGGTGCGATCCATATCCCGCACTTCCTGTTCCCGCCGCTGATGAGCAATCGCGGCAACTTCATCATCAGCCTGTCCAACCTGTGCAAATGGCTGGGCCAGCAGGCCGAAGCCCTGGGCGTGGAAATCTATCCCGGCTTTCCGGCGCATGACCTGATCATCGAGGATGGCGCGGTGAGGGGCGTGATCACCGGCGACTTGGGCGTGGCCAAAGACGGCCATCACAAGGAGAGCTACACGCCGGGCATGGAACTGCGGGGCAAATACACCCTGTTCGCCGAAGGCGCGCGCGGTTCGCTGTCAAAACAGCTGGGCGCGACATTCGACCTGCACAGACATTGCGAGCCGCAGAAGTTCGGCATCGGGCTGAAGGAATTGTGGGAGCTTCCTGCCGGCCAGCACAAGAAGGGTCTGGTGCTGCATGGCATGGGTTGGCCGTTGGATAATGAAACCGGCGGCGGCCTCTTCATGTATCACTGGGGCGCCAATTTTTGTTCCTTCGGTTTTGTGGTGCATCTAAATTATCGCAATCCCTGGCTGGACCCGTTCGCCGAATTCCAGCGCGCAAAGACCCATCCGGCGATTGCGAAGATTTTGAAGGGCGGCAAGCGCATCGGCTATGGCGCGCGTGCCATCACCGAGGGCGGCGCGCAATCGGTGCCGCAACTGTCGTTTCCCGGCGGGGCGCTGATCGGTTGCAGCGCCGGTTTCGTCAACCTGCCGCGCATCAAGGGCAGCCACAACGCCATGAAGACCGGCATGCTGGCCGCCGAAGCCGTTGCGGCGGCGTTCAAGGCGGGAAGGGCGCATGACCGGCTTACCGACTATGATGATGCCTATGCCAAAAGCTGGGTGGCACGCGATCTCAGCAATGTGCGTAACGCCAAGCCGCTCTGGTCGCGGCTGGGCACCGTGCTGGCGCTCCCGTTCATCGGGCTGGATCTTTGGACCAACCAGCTGCTGGGCTTTTCCCTGTTCGGAACCCTGGGGCATGGCAAACCCGATTTCGCCAGCCTGAAGAAGGCAGCGGACAGCCCACAGATTGCCTATCCCAAACCTGACGGGCGTTTAACCTTTGACCGGCTCACCAGCGTGTTCCTGTCCAGCACCAACCATGCGGAAGACCAGCCGATGCACTTGGTGCTGAAGGATCCGGCCATTCCCATTTCAGTCAATTTGCCCGAATATGGCGAACCGGCGCAGCGCTACTGCCCGGCAGGCGTTTACGAAGTGATAGAAGAAAGTTCCGGCCCGCGGTTCCAGATCAACGCCCAGAACTGCGTCCACTGCAAAACTTGCGATATAAAAGACCCGTCGCAGAACATCACCTGGGTCACCCCCGAAGGCGGCGGCGGACCCAATTACGCGAATATGTAGGATCAGAATGCGCCGCATCACCCTGCCTTTGATAGCCATGTTGCTGAGCGGCTGCGCCGCCCAGCAGACATCGTCCGTCCATACCGAATCCGACAGGAATTCGCAGGCCTTCTCGACCTATCTCTCGGCGCGCTTTGCCGCGGGCGAGCACGACCTGCCGCAGGCGGCGCGCTTTTACGGCCAGTCGCTGGCCAACGACCAGGGCAATCCGTCGCTGCTGGCGCTGTCCTTCTTCTATTCCACCACGTCGGGCGATTTCGATGCCGCCGGCAAATATGCCCAGGCCGTGATCGCGGCCACCCCGGACGACCGCGCCGCACGCCTGGCGCTGGCGGTGATCGGCTTCAAGCACAAGGACTATGTCGATGTGCGCAAGCAATTGTCGGCGTCGGCCAAGGGACCCTTTACCGCGCTCACGCTGGCGCTGTTCGATGCGTGGGCCGCGGCGGCGGAACACGATGCGGCGGGCATGCAGAAGGATCTGGCTTCGCTTATGGAGCAGAAGGGCGCCGAAAGCATGGCGGCCTTTCACACCGCGCTGCTGCAGGACTATCTGAACAACGCGCCCGCCGCCGATGCTGCTTATAAGAAGGCGTTGTCTTCCACCGCGCCCACGCCGCGGGTGCTGGAAGCCTATGGCCGTTTCCTGGAACGCCAGGGCCGGAGTGCGGACGCCGCCACGCTGTACCAGTCCCATATCAATGAAGGCGGCCTGGCCAGCGTGACCCGCCCGGGCCTGGCGCGCATCGCCGCCGGACAAAAGCCCGAAGGCATGATCCGCTCGCCCGCCGACGGCGCCGCCGAGGCGCTGTTCGGCATCGCCGCCTCCCTGACCGACGCGCAAAGCGCCGAAGTCTCGATCCTTTATCTGCGCATGGCGCTATACCTGCGCTCCGACCTGGGCCTGGCCCAGGTGCTGCTGGCCGACCGGTTCGAAACCCTGCGCAAGTATGACAGCGCCATCGCCATCTATCGCAGCATCGAGCCGTCCTCGCCCTACTGGCGCATGGCCCAGGTGCAGGCGTCGCTAGATCTGCAGCGGCTGGGCAACAATGACGACGCCATTGCCGGCCTGAAGAAGCTGGTGGCGGCCGATCCCAATGATTCCGAAAGCTGGGTGGCGCTGGGCGACACCTACCGCGCCTCGGAGAAGTTTGCCGAAAGCGTGGACGCCTACAACCATGCCGAAAAGATCATCGGCAAGCCCAGCCGCCGCGACTGGCCGATGTTCTATGCCCGCGCCATGGCCAAGGAAAAGCTCAAGCGGCTGGACGACTCCGAAGCCGATATCCAGACGGCGCTGAAACTGTCGCCCGAGCAGCCCGAACTGCTGAACTATCTGGGCTATAGCTGGGTGGACCGGGGCCGCAATATTCCCACCGCCCTGACCATGCTGGAAAAGGCGCGTACCTTGCGGCCCTATGACGGCTACATCGTGGACAGCGTGGGCTGGGCCTATTACCAGCTCGGCCGCTATGACGATGCCGCCAAGACCCTGGAAGCGGCGGTGCTGCTGGTGCCGGGCGATCCCACCATCAACGATCACCTGGGCGATGCCCTGTGGCGGGCCGGACGGCGTATCGAGGCGCGTTTCCAGTGGAACCATGCCTTGACCTTCAGCGATGACGACACGGACAAGGCGGCGATCGAGCGCAAGCTGAAGACCGGCCTGAGCGAAAAGCCCGCCTAAGTGATTTCCGAACGCGCCGCCGCCAAGATCAACCTGTTCCTGCATGTCGGTACGAAGCGGGAGGACGGATTCCATCCGCTGCAGAGCCTGGCGGTGTTCACCGATCTGGGCGATGCGCTGGCGATCGAGCCCGCACCGGATCTGTCCCTGAATATCGGCGGCCCTTTCGCAAAGGGGCTGGACGGCGAGAGCGACAATCTGGTGCTGCGCGCCGCACGCGCGTTAGGCGGCACAGGCGCCAAACTCACCCTGACCAAGTATCTGCCTGTCGCGTCCGGCATCGGCGGCGGCTCGGCCGATGCGGCAGCGGCGCTGCGTGGTCTGAACGCACTGTGGAACAGCGGCAAGGACAGTGCTGCGCTGTGCGATATCGCCGCCGCCCTGGGCTCGGACATTCCGGTCTGTGTGCTGTCCACGCCGTCTTTCATGGAAGGGCGCGGCGAAATCCTGCGCGCACCCGACTCCATGCCGCGTCTTCCCATGCTGCTGGTCAATCCGCGCGTGGCGGTGCCGACAAAGGATGTGTTCGCAGCGCTGAAGGCCCGCAGCGGCGCCGACATGACTTTGCCGCGTGGCCGCTTCCGCGACACGGCCGACCTGCTGCGCTTCCTGGAAACCACCCGCAACGATCTTGAGGCGCCGGCCTTGGCGCTCCAGCCGGTGATTGGAGAGGTGCTGACGGCAATCGCCGCCCTGCCGGGCGCGCTTCTGACCAGGATGTCGGGCAGCGGCGCCACCTGTTTTGGCATCTTCGCCGATGATGCCTGCTGCGCCCGGGCCGCCCAGATCCTGAAAGATGCCGCACCGGGCTGGTGGGTAGCCCCGACCTTCGTGCCGCAAACGGGCATCGCCCATGAGGTCCCGGGCCAGGATATCGGCCCAACGCCTGAGGGGCTTTAAGACAAGATTAACCCTGTCGGCCAATCCTCGCTCCAGACCGCAGAGGACCCGATCATGGCCAGCCCGCCCAAGACCACTGTTCCCACCATCAAGTTTGTGGACAATCCCAATGCGCCGGAACTCTACGCCTCGGGCGCCACGGGCTTCTTTGTCTCCAATGGCACCATCTCCATCACCCTGGAATCCATCCGCGCCGACCATGGCGAAAAGCCCGGTCCCATGTCGCGTGTGGTGGTGGGGCGTCTGACCATGCCGGCTGCCGGCGCGCAGGGCCTGGCCATCGGCCTGTTCGATTTCCTGGAGAAGCAGGGCTTCAAGTACGAGAAGCCGCCGGGCTCTTAATAAGCGCGTTCGACGCAGAAGTCGGCGATGTCCGCCAGCGCGCGCTTGATGTCGCTGTCGGGCATGACTTTCAGCGCCGTCTTGGCGTCGTCGGCATAGGCACGCGCCCTGGCCATCGTCTCCTGCATCGCCCCGGTCTGTTCGATCAGGGTGATGGCGCGGTCCAGGTCGCTTTCGGTCTGGTTGCCGGTCTCGATCACGCGCTTCCAGAAGGGCAGGTCAACGGCTGCGGCGCGGGCATGGGCCAGGATGATCGGCAAGGTCATCTTGGCTTCGCGGAAGTCGTCGCCCACCGTCTTGCCCATCAGCGCCTGGCGACCGGAATAATCCAGCGCATCGTCCACCAGTTGGAAAGCGATGCCCAGATTCTCGCCATAGGCGCGCATGCCGGAAACGAAGTCATCGCCCTGGCCTGACAGCAACGCGCCGGAATGGGCGGCCGCCGAAAACAGGGCGGCCGTCTTGGCTGACACGACCTTGAAATAATGCTCTTCGGTCACCGACAGGTTGTTGGAGGATTTCAGCTGCATCACTTCGCCTTCGGCGATGATCGCGGACGCCCCGGCCAGGATATCGAGCACTGCCAGATTGTCGGTCTCGACCATCAACTGGAAAGCGCGGGAGAACAGGAAGTCGCCCACCAGCACCGAAGGCTTGTTGCCCCACATCAGGTTGGCGGAAACCTTGCCGCGGCGTAGCGCGCTTTCGTCCACGACATCGTCATGCAGCAGGGTGGCGGTATGGATGAACTCCACCGCCGCGGCCAGCCGCACATGATGATCGCCGGCATAGCCGCCGGCCTGCGCCGCCGCCAGGGTCAGCAAGGGTCGCAACCGCTTGCCGCCGGAATCGATCAGGTGCCTGGCCAGGTCCGGGATCAGCGCCACGCCGGATGTCATGCGGGCATGGATCAGCTTGTCGGTGGCGGCCATGTCGGTGGCCACCAGGGCATGCAGCCGCTCCACCGGCGAAACACCGGAGTCCGCAGCCTTGTTCTCTTTGAGGCCTTGCCCACCCATCTGGCCCCAGAATACCGGAGCGCAGGACCCGCGCCAAGCACCCCGAATGGAACAGCGGGCGACAGAAAGGCGCGGTTTGACTATAAATGGGCTATGCGCGCCGTGCTGAAAACCACCGATCCGGTGATCCTGGATTATGCCGCCAACCTCTTGTCGCAGGAGGGTATCGAATCTGTCGTGTTCGATACCCATGCCAGCGTCATGGACGGAAGCATGGGATTCCTGCCGCGCCGGCTGATGGTTCTGGACGAGGATTTTGCTCGCGCCGAGACGCTTCTGCGGGCTGCCGTGCCAGAGGCGATGCCCTGATGGCGTTCCTGGATGGCCGCATCATCGCGGCCCAGCCGCAAGACGGGTTCCAGTCGGGATCGGACGCAGTATTTCTGGCGGCGGCCGTTCCCGCGCGCGAGGGCGAAAAGGCACTCGAGTTGGGATCCGGTTCTGGCGTTGCAAGCCTGTGCCTGGAAGCGCGCGTTCCTGGCGTTCTGATCACCGGCGTCGAGCGCGACGCGGAACTGGCGGCGCTGGCGAACCAGAATGCGCAGGCCAACAAGGCCAAGGCGCATTTCCTCAGCGCCGACATTTTCGCTTTGCCGCTGGAATTGAAGCGCGATTTCGATCAGGTTTTTGCCAATCCGCCGTTTCATGGCGAAGGCCAGGTATCGCCCGATGCGGCCCGCGCTGCCGCCTTGATGGATGATGGCAAGCTGGCCGACTGGCTGAAGCTGGGCCTGCAGCGCACCGTCTCCGGCGGCTATTTCACCGCTATCCTGCGCGCCGACCGGCTGAACGAGGCGCTGGCAGCGCTGCCGGAAAAAGGCGTCGCCACCTTTCCGCTGTTCCCCCGCGCCGGGGAGGCGCCCAGGCGGGTGATCGTGCAGGCCCGCAAGGGTTCCAGGGCGCCCTTTGCCCTGCTGTCGGGGCTGGTCTTGCACCAGCCGGACGGTGCCTGGACCCCTGAAGCCGACGCAATACTGCGTCGCGGCACCGCGCTTGCCCTGTCTGGGGCCCGTCTGTAGGTTCCGGCCATCCCCAACAGGCGGAATCGGTGGCCAAAGCCCGTACCTTTCAGGACCTTATCCTCACCCTGCAGGATTACTGGGCCAAGCAAGGCTGCCTGATCCTGCAGCCCTATGACGACCAGATGGGAGCAGGGACCTTCCACCCCGCCACCACCTTGCGGGCGCTGGGGCCACGCCCCTGGAAGGCCGCCTTCGTGCAGCCCAGCCGCCGTCCCTCGGACGGCCGCTATGGCGAGAACCCCAACCGGCTGCAGCACTATTACCAGTACCAGGTGATCCTGAAGCCGGCGCCGGAGAATGTGCAGGAGCTGTATCTGGGCTCCATCCGCGCCATTGGGCTTGATCCGGATCTGCACGACATCCGCTTTGTCGAGGATGACTGGGAAAGCCCCACGCTCGGCGCCGCTGGTCTGGGCTGGGAAGTGTGGTGCGACGGGATGGAGATCACCCAGTTCACCTACTTCCAGCAAGTGGGCGGCATCGAATGCGATCCGGTCTGCGCCGAGATCACCTACGGCCTCGAACGGCTGGCCATGTATGTCCAGAATGTCGAGTTCGTCTACGACCTGGCGTTCAACGAAGAGTTTCGCTACGGCGAGGTCTTCCACCAGAACGAACAGGAATTCTCCGCCTACAATTTCGAGCGCGCCGATACCGAAATCCTGTTCCAGCATTTCAAGGATGCCGAGAAACAGTGCTGCGAATTACTGACAGGCAAGAAGCTGCCGCTGCCCGCCTATGACCAGTGCATCAAGGCCAGCCATGCCTTCAACCTGCTGGATGCGCGCGGCGTGATCAGCGTCACTGAACGCGCCGCCTATATCGGGCGGGTGCGGGCGCTGGCGCAGGGTTGCTGCGAAGCTTGGCTGGAAACGCCAATGGGCGCATACAAGCCGAGGTTCGGCTGATGCCTGATCTGCTGCTTGAGCTTTTCTCGGAAGAAATCCCCGCCCGCATGCAGGCGGGCGCGGCGCGCGATCTGGAACGTCTGATGGTAGGGGCGCTGACCGATCGCGGCTTACTGTTTGAAGGCATCAAGGCCTTTGCCGGGCCGCGCCGCCTGACCCTGGCGATCGCCGGATTGCCCGCCAAGCAAAGCGATGTGCGCGAGGAGCTAAAAGGCCCCAAGACCGATGCGCCGCCCGCCGCGCTGGAAGGCTTTCTGAAGAAGACCGGCCTGACTAGAGACCAGCTCAAGGTCGAGAAGACCCCCAAAGGCGACGTCTATATGGCGCTTATCGAGCGCGCCGGGCGCGAGACGCCGCATGTGCTGGCCGAGATCATTCCG
>CAIUTH010000299.1 GCA_903902075.1 uncultured Alphaproteobacteria bacterium | reverse complement strand
GGAGGCGGTGACCACCAGCGCCACCACCCCGATCAGGCTGCCGGCCAGGGTGTGCGGCGCGTTCCGGACATGCAGGATGGCGAGCTGCACCATGTCGGCGCCTTCCGGGCTCATGATGCGGGTTAACTGATAGTGCACGGCGCGGCTGGCGGCGGCCTGGCCCAGACCCAGGGCGGCGATGGCGGTGGCGATGAACAGCACCGGGGCGATTGCGGTGACCGCATAAAAGGAAATGGCGGCACCCCGCGACAGGGCGTTGTCGTCGATGAAGGCGTTGATGCCCTCTTTCAGCATTATCCAGGCGGCGAAGCGGCGGGGCACGGGAGAATCAGGATCCTTTGAGTTCCCCAACGTAACAGGGAGACAGAAAGTTGCACCCATTGGGGGTTCGGGCGTTAGCCCATGGGGAGCACCACAGTTAAGTGATTGATTTGGCATGTCCGTTGCGGAGCATACGGAAAAAAAGCCGGGAAAGTGGTCGCGTCAGGTGGTGCGGGAACGGGTGATCTCGGATTTCCGGGAGTTTCGCTTCACCTGGAACGGGTTCTTCCGCTGGACGGGAATTACCGCCTTGTATCGCTATCTGGCCGGGCTCAGGACCGACCAGGAACCGCCCGCAGCGCGCTGAGCGTCAGAGGATCGAGACCGATGTTTGCAGGTGGATCACCTGCACGTTCTCGCCGGGCGTCACGGTGAAGGCGACCTGGTTGAAGGACGGCTTGCGCAGATAGGGGCGGATGTCGCGGGAAAAGCCGAAGGGTTCTTCGGGAAAGCCCAGCCAGGTCATGTCCATCTCGCCATTGGCATTCAGGTCCTGGAACGTCTCGATGGCATAGGTGCCCGGCGCGATGCCGTGCAGATTGATCACCATCTCGTTGCCGGTGACTTTCACATCGGCGGACGCGACGGGTTTCGAATTGTCGTCGGGATAGTGGGTGCGGTCATAAAGCCCCACGCGCAGGATGCCGCCGGTGGCCGACAGGTTCTCGACCCGGATGGAGAGGCTGGCGGCCGGTCCGGCCTGGACATGCGTGCCCAGCATCCATGCCAGGACCAGCCCCATGGCGGCGAAGCCGGGCAACGTCCAAATCCTGCGACTCAATAATCTCAAATCCATTTAACCTGCGTGTCGGCGGCTCACTGGACGGATGCCGATTTGCCGCGATAAAAACGGCAAATCAAAGCCCAATGCGCCGGCCAGGGCTTTCGCCGTCCCGTTGTTTGGTCCATTCTGACCTGCCTGTGAAGACGCGTATCCCGAACGACCGGTGTCCGTCCATATCTGTGTTTGTTTTGTTTGCTAGCGTACCCAGTTTTACCGTCCGTCCGGGGGCAGATTGCGCGTTTTTGCCGTCATCACGCTGACCGCCTTGCTGATCGCAGCGGGCGCGTGCCCGGCGCCGGCGCAAGGCTGCGACCTGGCGGCCAAGGACGTGCGGCTGGCGGGGGGCGGATGCGCGGCGGCCTGGTTCGACGCCAATCTGCGCCTGAATGAACTCCAGGCAGTGGGGACCTCCGAAAGCTACAAGCTGCAGCCCAGCAAGGAGATGATGTCCCTGATCAAGATGGGCTCCAGTGAGGATGCCCAGGCGCTGGACTATGACCAGCCGCCGATCGCGGCCCAGCTGGCGGCCGGCGCGCGCTCGCTTGAATTTGACGTGGCCTATGATCCCAAGGGCGGGCTTTACAAATATCCCGCCGGCGCCTCGATGGCCGGCGAGCTGGTGGCGGATGACTATATCGCGGCGATGGCCACGCCAGGCTTCAAGGTCATCCATATCCTCGACATCGATTTCAATTCCAGCTGCGTTAAGTTGGCGGATTGCCTGAAGTCGGTGGCGGAATGGTCGCGCGCCAATCCCAGACATCTTCCCATCCTCATCGCCCTCCGCTCCAATGACGAGCGCACGCCCATGCCCGGCGCCACCAAGCCCTACAAGTATGATGCCGCCGCGTTCGACGCGCTGGACGCGGAAGTCCGAGCAGCCTTCAAGCCCGAGGAGATTATCACGCCGCAGATGGTGCAGGGCACCTATCCGACCCTGCGTGAGGCGGTGAAGGCGGGCAATTGGCCCAAGCTGGGCGTCGCAAGAGGCAAGGTGCTGTTCCTGCTGGCTGACAACAAGGCGAAGGTGGCGATCTATCGCGGCGCGCGCGCGTCGCTGGAAGGGCGCGCGATGTTCGTCAACACCGACGACAAGTCGCCGGCCGCAGCCTTTACCACCATCGAAAATCCGGCCAAGAACTCCACCGATATCATCGAGCGGGTCAAGGCAGGGCTGATCGTGCGCACCTTCGCCGATGCCGACACGCGCGAGGCGCGCAAGAACGACATGCTGCGGCGCGACTGGGCGTTTGCCTCGGGTGCGCAGGTGATTTCGACAGACTTCGTGGTCCCCAACACGCGCATCGGAAAATACCAGGTGCGTGTGCCGGGGGCGCGCGTGGCGCAGTGCAATGTGCAGCTTGCGCCGGGACGTTGCGGGGGACTGGATCCGGAAACACCCGAAAGTGCCGCGCCTGTGCAGGCCGGGGGGCGCGTACCATGAGACAGCGTTGCGAAAAGATAATGAGGCGCGTATATCGTCGCGCGGACGGTTTGCCGCTGAGTACGGGCTCGCGAAGTATGTTGCCCCTGTCGTTTGCCTTGCTGATTTCGACCTGCGTCCTGTTGCTGCCGCTGGACGGCGCCATGGCGCAGCCGGCGCCGGCGCCGGTGGCGCAGTCCGCCGCGCCGCCCAATGCCAAGAGTGATACCAAGCGCGATGTCAAAACCGACGCCCCCCCGGGCATGAGTTCTTCGGACATCGCCGCGGCGCGGGAGCAGCAGCGCACCACGGCGGCGACCCGCCAGCAGATCCAGGCCATCCGTGCGGCATTGCGTGCCCGGCTGGCCGCCATGCATCGCTAGGATGAAACCGGTGGGCAAACAGATCAGAACACATGCCTTGCTGGGTGCGGCCGCCCTGGCTTTCGGCATATCGGCGGCGTCGGCGCAGGGGGGCGCCCCGGCATCGGAAACTACAGTGAGCCTGTCGACGGGACTGGACTATTCCTCCGGCCATTATGGCAGCAGGCGCGCGGCCGATATCCTGGTGGCGCTGTCGGACGTCACGGTGAAGACCGGCGACTTCCAGTTCACGGCGTCTTTGCCCTACGTGACCATCACGGGGCCGGCCTTCCTGGTGGTGGGCGCCGGCGGCGTGCCGGTGGTGGTCAATGCGGGGCGCACCGCCGACAAGGAGCGCAAGGGCTGGGGCGATCTCAATCTCAGCACCACCTATTCGGTGCCGTCGGACCTGACCGGTGAATACCAGGTGGACCTGACGGGGCGCGTCAAGGTGCCGACCGGCGAAGTGAGTCAGGGCCTGACCTCCGGTGAGACCGACTTTGGATTTTCGGTGGATGTGTCGCGCCAGATCGGACTGTGGTCGCCGTTCGTCTCGTTCGGTTACCGGGTGCCGGGCGCGCCGACGGCTTATTCGCTGGTCAGTGCGCCGTCCTTTTCGGTGGGCACCAGCTATCAGCTCAGCGACAACCTGCTGATGATCGCGTCCTATGACTTTGACGGCACCATCAGTTCGACCCTGGCGGACAGCCAGCAGCTGTTCAGTTCGCTGAGCTGGGTGGCGACCGAGAGCCTGACGTTCACGATGTACGGCGAATATGGCCTCTCCAGCGGCGCGCCGAAGGGCGGCGGCGGCTTGCTGGCGAGCTGGAAGGTTCTGTAGGCGGCGCGATAGGCGGGTGCTTGCGGAAATCAAGCCCGGTTTCGTCAATTTATCCCTTGCGGTTCCAGCGCCATACCCCATCTTTCAGCGCGGGTATTCGCCCCGGAGGAGTTTTATGTCGATTTGGAAACAGCTGCCCAGGTTTGCCGCCATCGTGGCGATTGCCGCGGGCCTTGCCGGTTGCGGCGTCAATACCATTCCAACCAAGGACCAGGCGGTGAAAGCGCGCTGGGCCGACGTGCAGGCCGCCTATCAGCGGCGCAATGACCTGATCCCCAACCTGGCCAATACCGTGGCCGGCTATGCGGCGCAGGAAAAATCTGTGCTGACCGCGGTGACGCAAGCGCGCGCTTCGGCCACGCAGGTGAAGGTGGATGCTTCCACCATCACCGATCCGGCCAAGTTCGCCGAATTCCAGGCGGCACAGGACAAGCTGAGTGGCGTCCTGGGCCGGTTGATGATGATCACCGAGAATTATCCCGACCTGAAGTCGAACCAGAACTTCCTGGCGCTGCAGTCGCAGCTGGAAGGCACCGAGAACCGCATCGAGATCGCGCGCCGCGACTATAATGCGGCGGTGCAGGATTATAATACCGAGCTGGTGACGGTGCCGGGCTCGATCTGGGCGGCGACCTTCTACAAGTCATACAAGCAGGCGACGCCGTTTGCCGCGAGTGCCGGGGCCCAGTCGGCGCCGGTGGTCAGCTTCCCCGGCGCGAGCGCCGCGCCGCCGGGCGC
>CAIUTH010000298.1 GCA_903902075.1 uncultured Alphaproteobacteria bacterium | reverse complement strand
GAGTATCGGGGCCACATGGACCGTTATGGCGGCTCGCTGGTGCTGGCGGCGGCGTCCTACAATGCCGGGCCCGGCAATGTGAAAAAATGGCTGGCCGCGAATGGCGATCCGCGCAGCGGTGATCCATTGGACTGGATCGAGCAGATCCCGTTCAGCGAGACCCGCAATTACGTGCAGCGTGTTCTGGAGAATACCGAGGTCTACCGGGCGCGGCTGGCGGGCAAGGATGTGCCGCTCAGGATACTGCCCGATCTGCATGCGCCCAGCCCGCCCTCGATGCCGGTGCTGGCGAAATAAAACCTAGTTCTTGAAGATGTTCAGCCACTCGCGGGCCATTTTCTGAGCCTCCGCGATCTGGCCGGTGCTCATTTCGGTGGCCAGCTGGTGGCGCCAGTTTTTGGCCGCCTCCACGCCGCGCACCGCGGCCAGGTTGAACCACTTATGGGCCACGACCATGTCCACGCCCACGCCCTGGCCGGTCGAATAGGCCAGGCCGAGATTGTAGAGCGCATCGGCGCGCCCTTCCTTGGCATCGCGCTCATACTGCGCCAGTGAATCCACATCGATGCACGCCACGACACATCCCTCTCATCCAGCGCGAGCAGGCCGAATGGCTTTCGCGCAGGTTGATGGTGACGCCGGAGAAACTAAGACGCGGTAAACAGCGGTTAGCCTTAATTGCTAAGACCCGTTAGGCGTGGTGAACAACATCCTAACAATCAGCGCGCGCGCTGCCCGAACAGCACCTTGCGGTCGGCATCGGTGATGGGCTTGCGCAGTTCCGCCGCCACCGCCCTGCCGCGCTGCACCGCCTTGCGCACGCCCACACGGTCCTTCCAGGCGGCGACGTGCGAAAATTCGGTGAGGTCGGTGTATTTGGAGGCCGACAGCACCCAGCTCCAGCAGGCCATGTCGGCGATGGAATAGGTGCCGGCCAGGAATTTTCGGGTGGCCAGCCGCCGGTTCATCACGCCCAGCAGGCGATGGACCTCATCGGTGTAGCGCTTCTTGGGATACGGCAGATCCTCGACGGCGTAGTTGCGGAAATGGTTGGCCTGCCCCGCCATCGGTCCCAGCCCGCCCACCTGCCAGAACAGCCATTCGTCCACCTGAACCCGGGCGCGCTCGTCCTTCGGATAGAAGCGGCCATACTTGCGGCCCAGATATTGGAGAATTGCCCCGGATTCGAAGACCGAGATGGGGCGGCCACCGGGACCCTGGGGGTCAACGATGGCGGGAATGCGGTTGTTGGGGGAGATTTTCAGGAAAGCAGGGGCGAACTGTTCGCCCTTGTTGATGTCGACGGGATGGGCCTCATACGGCACCCCCAGCTCTTCCAGCATGATGCTGATCTTGTGGCCGTTGGGAGTGGCCCAAGTATAGAGCGCGATGGGCTTGGGGGCTTTCGCGGCCCGCTTGGCCTTTTTCACAGGCTTCTTGGTGGGTTTTTTCGCCATGGGTCCCTCGCAATGCTGCAAAGCAGATGGGGGATAAATCGGCGAACGGCAAGAGCCTAAAAGCAGCTTGGCCGCGGCGCCCTTTCGGGACCGCGGCCTTCGCTTTAAGCTTCGAGGTCACCTGAGTGAATGATCAGGGGACCCGAAGAAGATCTAATTGACCGAGGTCAATTACTTCTTCTTCTTGGCGGCCTTCTTCTTGGTCGCCTTCTTCTTGGTGGCCTTCTTGGCCTTTTTCTTCGCAGCCATGTTCAACTCCTCTATCGTTTGTTCGGGTCTGAACGACAACGTCGCCCCCCAAAACGTCATCAATATGAATTACTTGCATTTTGAAATGCAACAGGGGCGGGGGTTTGGAAAAAGCGCCAAAAACGCGAAATGCAGGAAACCCCGATTTCACAAGGGTTAAAATAGATATTCTGTATACGGACAAAAAAATGCGAATTTTGCGGGGCCGGTACGCAAATTGCGCATTTTGTGCGAATCACCCCTCGTCGGGCAGATTGAGTCGGGTCTTGAGGGCGGCATTCACCGCCACCGGATTGGCCTTGCCACCCGTCTGCTTCATCACCTGACCGACGAACCAGGCGGACAGCTTGGGCTTGGCCTTCACCTCTTCCACCTTGTCGGGGTTGGCGGCGATCACCGCCTCGATGGCCGCATCGATGGCGCCGGTGTCGGTCACCTGCTTCATGCCGCGCGCTTCAACCACCTGCCGCGGGTCGCCGCCTTCGGTCCAGACGATGTCGAGCAGGTCCTTGGCGATCTTGCCGGAGATGGTCTGATCGGAAATCATCTGGATGATCGCGTTGTTCGCGGCCGCACTCACCGGCACATCGGTGATTGACAACCCGTCACGGTTGAGACGGCCCAGTATTTCATTGTTCAGCCAGTTGGCGGCCGCCTTTGCGTCCACGCCCTTGGCCAATTCCTCGTAATAGTCCGCCAGCTCGCGCTCTGCGACCAGCACCGAGGCGTCGTAAGGCGACAATCCACCCTTCACGAAGCGCGCTTTCTTCTCGTCGGGCAGTTCGGGAAGGGTTTTGGCGATGGCATCGACCCAAGACTGCTCGAATTCCAGCGGCAACAGGTCGGGATCGGGGAAATAGCGATAGTCATGCGCCTCTTCCTTGGAGCGCATGGAGCGGGTTTCGCCCAGCTTGCTGTCATACAGCCTGGTTTCCTGGGCGATGGTGCCGCCGCCCTCGATCACTTCGATCTGGCGGCGGGCTTCATACTCCACCGCCTGGGCGATGAAGCGCATGGAATTGACGTTCTTGATCTCGCAGCGGGTGCCAAGGGTCTTGAAGCTGCCCGTCTTGCGGAATTCGTCATAGCCGCCGACCCGGCAGACCGAGACATTGACGTCGGCCCGCATGGAGCCCTCGTCCATGTTGCCGTCGCAGGTACCCAGGTACCGCACGATGGCGCGCAGCTTCTTCAGGAAGGCCGCGGCCTCCTCACTGGTGCGCATGTGCGGCTTGGTGACGATTTCCATCAGAGCGATGCCCGAACGGTTCAGGTCCACAAAGCTGTGGTCGGGATGCTGGTCGTGCAGGCTCTTGCCGGCATCTTGTTCCAGATGCAGCCGCTCGATGCCGACCTTGATGGATTCGCCATCTTTCAGGTCGATCAGCACCTCGCCCTCGCCCACGATGGGGTCCTTGTACTGGCTGATCTGATAGCCCTGGGGCAGGTCGGGGTAGAAGTAGTTCTTGCGGTCGAACAGCGAGCGCAGGTTGATCTTGGCCTTCAGGCCCAGGCCGGTGCGGACCGCCTGCTCGACGCATTTTTCGTTGATGACGGGCAGCATGCCGGGGAAACCGGCATCGATGAACGACACATTGTTGTTGGGCTCGGCGCCAAAGGTGGTAGAGGCCCCCGAAAACAGCTTGGACTGGGACAGGATCTGGGCATGGACCTCCATGCCGATCACGATCTCCCACTCGCTGGTTTCGCCTTTGAGCAGTTTGTTCTTTATCGGGGCGTTCATACGGACCACCATTTGGCCGGGGAATGCTTGAAATCAGCGGCTGTTTCGACCGCCAGGGCAGCGCGCAGCAGGGTCGCTTCGTCAAAAGCCTTGCCGATCAACTGAAGACCCAGCGGCAGGCCATTTTCGGACAGGCCCGCCGGCACCGAGATGCCGGGCAGACCAGCCAGGTTCACCGTCACGGTGAAGACGTCCTGCAGGTACATCTCTAGCGGATCGGATGTCTTGGCGCCGACGCCAAAGGCCGGACCCGGCGTGGTGGGGGTCAGCAGCACGTCGCATTTCTCGAAGGCCTGTTCGAAGTCGCGCTTGATCAGGGTGCGCAGCTTCTGGGCGCGGGAGTAATAGGCGTCGTAATAGCCGGCCGACAGCACATAGGTGCCGATCAGGATGCGGCGCTGCACTTCGGCGCCGAAACCCTGGCCGCGGCTTTTCTCATACAGGTCGGTGATGTCGCGCACGCCCTCGGCGCGATAGCCGAACTTGACGCCGTCATAGCGCGCCAGGTTGGACGAGGCTTCCGCCGGGGCCACGATGTAATAAGTGGGCAGCGCATATTTTGTGTGGGGCAGCGAGACTTCGACGATCTCCGCACCCTGGGCCTTCAGCCATTCGGCGCCCCTGGTCCACAGGGCGTTGATCTCGGCCGGGACGCCGTCAATGCGGTATTCCTTCGGGATACCGACGCGCAATCCCTTGATGCCGCCTTCCAGCAGCTTCTCGTAATCGGGGACTTCGATATCGACGCTGGTGGAGTCCTTGGCGTCTACCGACGCCATGGTCTTCAGCATGATGGCGGCGTCCTTGACGGTCTTGGTCATCGGACCGGCCTGGTCCAGTGATGACGCAAACGCCACCACGCCGAAGCGCGAGCAGCGGCCATAGGTGGGCTTGAGGCCCACGCGGCCGGTGACAGCGGCCGGCTGGCGGATGGAGCCGCCGGTATCGGTGCCGGTGGCGGCCAGGCAAAGGTCGGCAGCGACGGCGGCGGACGATCCGCCCGACGAACCGCCCGGTACCAGGTTCACGTTGCTGTTCTTGGCGCGCCAGGGATTGATGACATTGCCGAAAGCCGACGTCTCGTTGGACGAGCCCATGGCGAATTCATCCAGGTTGGTCTTGCCCAGCATCACCGCGCCGGCATCCCAAAGGTTCTGGGTGACAGTGGATTCATAGGGCGGCACAAAGTTGCCTAGGATCTTGCTGGCTGCGGTGGTGCGCACGCCCTTGGTGCAGAACAGATCCTTGATCGCCAGCGGCAGGCCTTCGAGCGCGCCGATCTGGCCGGCGGCAATCCGCTTGTCGGCGGCATCGGCCATCGTCAGCGCCTGTTCACCTGCCTCGGTGATGAAAGCATTCAGCGGCCGCGCCTTTTCGATCGCCGACACAAAGGCACCCGTTAGTTCGCGGGAGGAAATTTTCTTGGCCCGGATGGCGTCGCGCGCCTCGGCCAGGGTCATGGAAATCAGGTCAGACATTATTCCACCACCTTCGGCACGACAAAGAAGTGATCTTCGCCACCCGGCGCATTAATCATCAGCGCGTCGGCCTGGTTGCCGTCGGTAACGTCGTCCTTGCGCCACTTCAGTTTCTGCGCCACCACCGATGTCATGGTGGGCACGCCCTCGACATTGACCTCGCACAGCATCTCGACCCACTGGAAGATGCCGCTGAGCTCGCCGGCCATGGGCTCCAGCCGGGATTCCGGCACGGCCAGGCGGGCCAGTTTGGCGATGCGGCGCACGGTGTCCTTGTCGACGGACATGGGGTTCCTGCTGTGTTAGGTAGGGGGCCGTTGCTAGCAACCGGGGGGTCCGGAGGCAAGTATAAGGGGGACTTGGTGGCGGTTGTCGCGCTGGAAGAGCTCAAACTGGCGCCCAGACTGCGGCTTCTTGGGCTGGATCTTGGGGAAAAGACCATCGGCCTGGCCCTGTCGGACACCAGCCTGTCCATTGCCACCCCCATGCAGACCCTCAAAAGGGGCAAATTCGCCGCCGATGCCGCCCGGCTGGACATTATAATAAGTGAACAGGGAGTCGGCGGGCTGGTGGTCGGCCTGCCCCTGAACATGGACGGGACCAACGGCCCCAGCGCCCAGTCGGCCCGGGCTTTCGGCCGCAACTGGGCCGCCCACTCCCCCCTGCCCCTGGTGTTCCAGGACGAACGGCTTTCCACCAGCGCAGTGACCCGCACCCTGCTGGACGCCGACGCCTCGCGCCGCCGCCGCGACGAGGTCGTGGACAAAATGGCCGCCGCTTACATTTTGCAGGGCGCGCTGGATAGGCTGCGGAACCTGCGATGACAAACGATTCCGCGCCCGCGCGATTTTTATGGCTGCTGCGCCCGCCGGTACAGATCGACCGGCGCACCGAGCGCATTTTCCTGCTGATCGGGTCGGCGGTTTTTTTCGCCGGCTACGACATGAACATCTTCTTCCTGGCCGCGCCGCAGATCCAGGCCAGCTTTCATATTCCGGAAAACCAGATCGCGCTGACCACCGCCTATTTCCGGCTGGCCGCCGTCTTCGCCATGCTGATCGCGGCCAGCG
>CAIUTH010000297.1 GCA_903902075.1 uncultured Alphaproteobacteria bacterium | reverse complement strand
CAGCACCGCAATGTCGGTGCCCAGCTGCTGCGCAGGATAAGTCAGGTCAACGGCAGGGCCGATATTGGCGACCTTCAAGCCGCTGGCCAGCCAGGCCTTGCGGATGCGGGCGTTCAGCACCGGCGCATCCCAGCGCGGATTGGCGCCGACCAGCAAAATCGCATCGGCAGCTTCGACACCGGCGATGGTGGAATTGAACAGATAGGTCTGGCGCGGGCCGTCGGAAATCTTCGAACCGTCCTGGCGGCAATCCAGACTGGTGACGCGCAGCGCGCCCATCAGATCCTTCAGCGCCTTGATCTCTTCGGCGGCGGCGAGGTCGCCCACGATGGCGGCCATCCTGGCGGGCGAGGTGTCGCGCACCTTGGCAGCGATGGCCGCAAAGGCTTCCGGCCAGCTCGCCGGCTTCAACTTGCCGTTAACGCGGATATACGGGCGGTCCAGGCGCTGGCGCACCAGCCCGTCACAGGCGTGACGCGCCTTGTCGGAAATCCACTCCTCGTTCACTTCCTCGTTCAGGCGGGGCAGCACGCGCATCACCTGCGGCCCGCGTGTGTCGACGCGGATGTTGCAGCCCTGCGCATCCATCACGTCCACGCTTTCGGTCTTGCGCAGCTCCCAGGGGCGGGCATTGAAGGCATAGGGCTTGGACGTCAGCGCGCCCACCGGGCACAGGTCGACCACATTGCCCGACAATTCCGACGCGAAGGCCTTTTCGAGATAGGTGGTGATCTCCATGTCCTCGCCGCGCCCGGTCGCGCCCAGGTCCGGCACGCCGGCCACTTCGGTGGCGAAGCGCACGCAGCGGGTGCACTGGATGCAGCGGGTCATGATGGTCTTGACCAGCGGGCCCATATACTTGTCTTCGACGGCGCGCTTGTTTTCATTGAAGCGGTGGAAGGCGGCGCGGCCATAGCCCATCGCCTGGTCCTGAAGATCGCATTCGCCGCCCTGGTCGCAGATCGGGCAATCCAGCGGATGGTTGATCAGCAGGAACTCCATCACCCCTTCGCGCGCCTTGCGGGCGTAAGGGCTGGTGGTGTTGATCTTCGCCGGCGTGCCGTCCTTGTTGGGGAAGATGTCCTTGACCTGCAGCGCGCAAGACGCCTGCGGCTTGGGCGCGCCCACCCATTCCACCAGGCACATGCGGCAGTTACCGGCCACCGACAGGCGTTCGTGATAGCAGAAGCGCGGGATCTCGGCGCCGGCCTGCTCGCAGGCCTGCAGCAAGGTGATGGCCTCTTCCGCCTCGATTTCCTTGCCGTCGACGATGAGCTTGCGGGTTGCCATGTCTTACTCCGCCGCCATTTTGGAGAATTCGGCGATACGCTTTTCGATCTCGGGGCGGAAATGGCGGATCAGGCCCTGGATCGGCCAGGCCGCCGCATCGCCCAGGGCGCAGATCGTGTGGCCTTCGATTTCCTTGGAAACTTCCTGCAGCAGGTCGATCTCCGACACGCGGGCATCTCCCTTCACCATGCGGGTCATGACGCGCCACATCCAGCCGGTGCCTTCGCGGCACGGCGTGCACTGGCCACAGCTTTCATGCTTGTAGAAATAGGCCAGCCGCTGGATCGCCTTGATCACGTCGGTGGACTTGTCCATCACGATCACGGCGGCGGTGCCAAGGCCCGTCTGCACGGCTTTCAGACTGTCGAAATCCATCAGCACGTCGTCGCAGATCGACTTGGGCAGCAGCGGCACGGACGCGCCGCCGGGAATGACGGCCAGCAGATTGTCCCAGCCGCCGCGCACGCCGCCGCAATGCTTCTCGATCAGCTCGCGCAGCGGGATGCCCATCTCTTCTTCGACATTGCAGGGCTTGTTCACATGGCCCGAGATGCAGAACACCTTGGTGCCGGTATTGTTGGGGCGGCCGATGCCAGCGAACCAGTCGGCGCCGCGGCGGATGATGGTCGGCGCCACCGCAATGCTTTCGACATTGTTGACGGTGGTGGGGCAGCCATACAGGCCGACATTGGCCGGGAACGGCGGCTTCAACCGCGGCTGGCCCTTTTTGCCTTCCAGCGATTCCAGCAGCGCGGTTTCCTCGCCGCAGATATAGGCCCCTGCCCCGTGATGGACATAGAGGTCGAAATCCCAGCCATGGATGTTGTTTTTGCCGATCAGTTTGGCGGCATAGGCTTCGTCGACGGCGCGCTGCAGCGCCTCGCGCTCGCGGATGAACTCGCCGCGCAAATAGACGTAACAGGCATGGGCGCGCATCGCAAAGCTGGCGACCAGGCACCCTTCAATCAGCGTGTGCGGGTCGTGGCGAAGGATATCGCGGTCCTTGCAGGTGCCCGGCTCTGACTCGTCGGCATTGACCACCAGGTAATGCGGGCGCTCCTTCACTTCCTTGGGCATGAAGGACCATTTCAGGCCGGTGGGGAAACCGGCGCCGCCGCGGCCGCGCAGGCCCGACTTCTTCATGATGTCGACAATGCCTTCGGGACCCAGTTCCAGGATCGCCTTGGTATTGTCCCACTGGCCGCGCTTCTTCGCGGCTTCCAGGCCCGGGCTCTGGAAACCGTAGAGGTTGGTGAAGATACGATCCTTGTCGGCGAGCATCAGGTGGCCGCTCCCGGCGGTTTGGGTTTTGGCGCCTCGGCTGGGGCCAGCGGAGCGACCTTGTACTTGCCGATGATCGAGCCGTCATAGAGCGCGCCATCGGTCAGGGTGGTGGCGCCGCCATCCGGCTCGGAGGACTTGCGGGAATTCTGCGGGCCGGGCTTGAGCGCCTTGCCGGCGCGCAGGTCGGCGATCATCTGTTCGGTGACGGGACCGTCGATATCTTCATAGAAGTCGCTGCCGATTTGCAGCATGGGCGCGTTCACGCAGGCGCCCAGGCATTCCACTTCCATCCAAGAAAACTTGCCGTCATCCGACAGGGTCTTTTCATGGGGATGGATATGTTTCTTGCAGGCGGCGACCACGGCATCGGAGCCGCGCAACCAGCAGGGCGTGGTGGTGCAGACCTGGATCAGGGTGCCTACGGGGTGCAAATTGAACATGGTGTAGAAGGTCGCCACTTCCAACACCCGGATGAAGGGCATGGACAGCATGGTGGCGATGCTCTCGACCATCGGGTGCGAAACCCAGCCTTCCTGTTCCTGGCCGCGCCACAGCAGCGAGATCACCGCCGATGCCTGGCGGCCCGGCGGATACTTGGCGATGGTCGCCCTGGCCCATTCCGCATTCTCCGCATTGAAGGCGAAGCTGGCGGGCTGGACGTCCGGCGGTGCAAGGCGGCGAAGCGACATGGTTCTACTTTGCGAAATCGACGCGGGCGATCAGCCCGTCGCGGAAGGTGTAGATGGCGATGATCTCGAACTGTTCGCCGCCGGGGGAGCGGATCACCATTTCGTGGTCCACGATGGTGTTGCCGACGACGATGCGGTTCTTCAGTTCGGCCTTGTTCTGCGGAAACTGAGCGAAGGCCTTGGCGTAACGCGCCTTAATGGCCTCGCGCGTGGTTTCGGTCGGCATACCATTCAGGCCCGACACGATGCAGTCTTCCGTGAAATAGGAAACGTAGGTGTCCAGGTCCTGGGCGTTGTAGGCGTCGAGCTGTTTCTGGGCGATATCGAGGTTGCTCACCGGTCCACCTCTCCGAACACGATATCAAGGCTGCCCAGGATTGCGGACACGTCGGCCAGCATATGGCCCTTGCACATGTAATCCATCGCCTGCAGATGCACGAAGCTGGGCGCGCGGATCTTGCAGCGATAGGGCTTGTTGGAACCGTCGGCCACCAGATAGACGCCGAACTCGCCCTTGGGCGCTTCCACCGCAGCATAAAACTCGCCGGCGGGCACATGGAAACCTTCGGTATAAAGCTTGAAGTGATGGATCAGGGCTTCCATCGAGGTCTTCATCTCGCCGCGGCGCGGCGGCACAACCTTGTTGTCGGCGCTGACCACCGGACCCACCGGCATCTTCTCGATGCACTGGCGCATGATCTTGGTGGATTCGCGCATCTCTTCCATGCGCATCACGTAACGGTCGTAATTGTCGCCGTTCTTGCCGACCGGGACCTGGAAATCCAGTTCGTTGTAGCACTCATAGGGCTGGCTGCGGCGCAGGTCCCACTTCACGCCGGTGGACCGCAGCATCACACCCGACATGCCCCACATCTCAGCTTCGGCGCGGGTGACGATGCCGATATCGACATTGCGCTGCTTGAAGATGCGGTTTTCGGTCAGCAGGCCTTCGATATCGTCCAGCACGGTGACGAAGTGGTCGCAGAATTTCAGGATGTCTTCGGCCAGGCCCGGCGGCATGTCCTGGTGGACGCCGCCGGCGCGGAAATAGGCGGCATGCATGCGCGAGCCGGAGATTCGCTCATAGAACACCATCAGCTTTTCGCGCTCTTCAAAGCCCCATAGCGGCGGGGTCAGCGCGCCAACGTCCATCGCCTGGGTGGTGACGTTGAGCAGGTGGTTGAGCAGGCGGCCGATCTCGGAGAACAGCACGCGGATATACTGGCCGCGCTTCGGGACCTCGAGCCCCAGAAGCTTTTCGATCGCCAGGCAGAAGGCATGCTCCTGGTTCATCGGCGCGACGTAATCGAGACGATCAAAGTACGGAATCGCCTGCAGATAGGTCTTGTGCTCGATCAGCTTCTCGGTGCCCCGGTGCAGCAGGCCGATATGCGGATCGACGCGGGTGACGATTTCGCCGTCCAGATCCAGCACCAGGCGCAGCACGCCATGCGCGGCCGGATGCTGCGGACCGAAATTAATGGTCAGCTGCGGATCGTCGGAGATGTGGCCTTCCTTGGCGTCCAAGGTAACAGTGGTCATGGCTTCTTCCCCGGATCGCCGGAGGTGGCGTTCGGCGCCAGCGCGACCTTTTCGTCGCCCGGCAGGATATGGGGCGCGCCTTCCCAGGGGCTCATGAAATCGAAATCGCGGAATTCCTGCACCAGCTGCACCGGCTGGTAGACCACGCGCTTGAGCTCGTCGTCATAGCGCAGCTCGACATAGCCGGTGAGCGGGAAGTCCTTGCGCAGCGGGTAACCGGAAAAACCGTAATCGGTCAGGATGCGGCGCATGTCGGGATGATCGGCAAAGGGCACGCCATACATGTCGAAGGCTTCGCGCTCGAACCAGCCGGCGGCGGGATAGACGCCGATAATGGAAGCGATGGCTTCGCCCTCGCCCACCTGCGTCTTGACGCGGATGCGCACGTTCTTCGTGAGGGACAAGAGATGATAGACGACATCGAAGCGCTTGGCGCGCTGCGGCCAGTCCACGCCGCACACGTCGACCAGAATCTTGAAGTCGCACGCGTTATGCAGATGCACCATGGTGCGCAAGATTTCAGCCGCCGCCACATCGATGGTCAGTTCGCCGCGCGCCAGGGTGAAATTTGTCACCGCGCCGCCCAGCGCCGACTTGATGCTTTCGCCAAGGGCGTTCAGATCGCTCATGTCAGCGCTCGATGGTACCGGTGCGGCGGATCTTCCGCTGCAACAGCAGGATGCCGTAGACCAACGCCTCGGCAGTGGGCGGGCAGCCGGGCACATAAATATCCACCGGCACGATACGGTCGCAGCCGCGCACCACGGCATAGGAATAATGGTAATAGCCGCCGCCATTGGCGCAGCTGCCCATGCTGATGACATAGCGCGGCTCGGGCATCTGGTCGTAGACCTTGCGCAGCGCCGGAGCCATCTTGTTTGTCAGGGTGCCGGCGACGATCATCACGTCGCTCTGGCGCGGCGAGGCGCGCGGGGCGATGCCAAAGCGCTCCAGGTCGTAACGCGGCATGGACGCCTGCATCATCTCCACGGCGCAGCAGGCAAGACCAAAGGTCATCCACATCAGCGAGCCGGTACGCGCCCAGTTCACCAGCGCTTCGGAGCTGGTGACCAGAAAGCCCTTGTCGGCCATCTCGGCCTGCAGCGCCTTGAAATAGGGATCATTGTCGGTGATGGACGCGGCAGCGCCTTCAACACCGGCGCGGGCTGCCGTGCCATTGGGGTTCAGGATCACTCCCATTCGAGCGCCCCTTTCTTCCATTCATAGATGAAGCCGACTGTCAGCACGCCCAGGAACACCATCATGGACCAGAAGGCGAAGACGCCGGTGGCCCCAAGGGTAACCGCCCAGGGAAACAGAAACGCCACTTCCAGGTCGAAGATGATGAACAGGATGGCGACGAGATAGAACCGCACGTCGAACTTCATGCGCGCATCGCCAAAGGCGGGGAAGCCGCATTCATAAGCCGACAATTTCTCAGGATCCGGTTTGCTGGGCGCGATGACCAGCGGCACCACGATGAGGACGCCGCCCAGAACGGCCGCCAGCCCGATGAAAATCAGGATCGGCAGATACTCCAGCAGCAGATCTTCCATACGCCAAGCCCCGTGGTCCCTGACCTTGCGCTTTGGGCGCCCAACGGCCGGACCGGTGTTATTTCGCGGGTGCAGTATAAGCAGGCACTGACCCGGCGCAACGCGGGTTTAAAGGAAGATTCGCCGCAGAAAAACAGGAAAATTCCGCTGGTTGCGCGACAGAAGGCGCATGACGAAAAAGCCGCGGGATACACGTCCGCTATCTGCGAACGGTTCTTAAAAACTTGGCCATTTCTGAGAAGAAATGGCGGGAGCGACGGGGCTCGAACCCGCGACCTTCGGCGTGACAGGCCGACGCTCTAACCAACTGAGCT
>CAIUTH010000296.1 GCA_903902075.1 uncultured Alphaproteobacteria bacterium | reverse complement strand
GCCGCTCAACGAAGGTCGGGCGGCACGGCTTCGGCCGACAGCATAGAAATCGCCGCCTCCAGCGCAAGGCTTTCCTGCCCCTCAACCCCCAGTTTTCGCAGGGTAATGGTGCGGTTTTCGGCCTCCCTGCGGCCCAAAACCATCAGATTGGGGGTTTTGGCCAGGCTGTGCTGGCGCACCTTGTAGTTCACGGTCTGGTTCTCGGTGTCGAGCACGACTCGCAGGCCGGCCGCTTTCAGCGCCGCCACGACCTCCTGGGCATAGGCGTCGGCGTCCGCCACCACGGTGGCGACGGCCACCTGCACCGGCGCCAGCCACAGCGGGAACTTGCCGGCATGGTGTTCGATGAGCACGCCGATGAAGCGTTCCAGCGAGCCGACAATGGCGCGGTGAAGCATGACGGGCGCATGGCGCGCGCCGTCGGCGGCGATATAGCCGGCGCCCAGGCGCTCGGCGGTATTGAAGTCCACCTGCAACGTGCCGCACTGCCAGTCGCGCCCGATGGAGTCGCGCAACACAAATTCCAGCTTGGGGCCGTAGAAGGCGCCTTCACCCGGATTGACGAGATACTCCAGGCCGGCGGCCGTGGTGGCCTCGGCCAGCGCCTTTTCCGCCTGGTCCCACACCGCATCGCTGCCGATGCGGTTCTCGGGCCGCGTCGCCAGCTTCACCCGGACCTCTTCAAAGCCCAGGTCCTTGTAACAGGCCAGCAGCAGCTTGCAGAACGAGGTCGTCTCGGGCGTGATCTGCTCATGGGTGCAGAAGATGTGGGCGTCGTCCTGCACGAAGCCGCGCACCCGCATGATGCCGTGCAGCGAACCGGACGGCTCATAGCGGTGGCAGGAGCCGAACTCCGCCATGCGGATTGGCAGCTCGCGATAGGACTTGAGCCCTTCGTTGAAGATCTGCACATGCGCCGGGCAGTTCATCGGCTTGACCACTAGGGTGCGGTTCTCGTCTTCCACTTCCGCCAGGAACATGTGCTCGCGGTAGTTTTCCCAATGGCCACTGGCTTCCCACAGCTTGCGGTCCAGCAGGAGCGGCGTCTTCACTTCGATGTAATCGGCGCGCACCAGCTGGCGGCGGATATAGTTTTCCAGCGCCCGGTACAGGGTATAGCCGTTGGCGTGCCAGAAGATCTGCCCGGTAGCGACTTCCTGGATATGGAACAGGTCCATCTCCTTGCCGATCTTGCGGTGGTCGCGCTTCTCGGCTTCCTCCATCCGCGTCAGGTACGCATCCAGCTCCTTCTTGTCGCGCCAGGCGGTGCCGTAGATGCGCTGCAGCTGGGCGTTCTTGGCATCGCCCCGCCAATAGGCGCCGGAGATCTTGGTCAGCTTGAAGGCATCGCCGATCTCGGCGGTGGTGCGAAAGTGCGGACCGCGGCACAGGTCGTGCCAGTCGCCATGCCAGTAGATCGAGACGTCTTCGTCCGAGGGGATGGAGGCGATCAGCTCGGCCTTGAAACTTTCGCCGATGCCCTTGAAATGGGCGATCGCCTTGTCGCGCGGCCACACCTCGCGGCGGGTGGGCAGGCCCGCCTTGATGATCTTGCGCATCTGCTCTTCGATCTTGGGCAGGTCGTCGGGCGTAAAGGGTTCGGCGCGCGCGAAGTCGTAATAGAAGCCGTCTTCGATGGCCGGGCCAATGGTCACCTGGGTGCCCGGATACAGCGCCTGCACCGCCATGGCCAGCACATGCGCCATGTCGTGGCGGATCAGCTCCAGCGATTCATGGTCCTTGCGGGTGATGATCCGGATCTTGGTGTCCTGCTCGATGGGCCGGAACAGGTCCCATTCCTTGCCGTCCAGGGTGATGATCAGGGCGGCCTTGGCCAGGCCCGGTCCGATGGCGGCGGCGATTTCCCCGCCGGTCACGCCCCTGGGAAAGGTCAAGGCCTTGCCATCGGGCAAGGTTACGGTGACCTGTTCAGGCGCTGCGGACACGGGCTTCTCCATGGGATTCTTCAACGGATTGGGACCTTTGGCCCCTGTCGGGCCTTGCGTCAAGTATGGCCCCTTGCTCGTCTATTACAGTTGTAGTAGAACTTGCGTCGCGCCCGCGGACGGCAGACAATTACCCGGCGGGGCATGGAGGAAGTCATGAAGTTGTTTGTGATCGCTTCGGCGCTGCTCACCCTGGCCGCGCCCGCTTACGCCGAGAATATGTGCGTCGACACACGCGAGATCGTCTCCAGCACGTCCAAGGACGGCAAGACGATGGTGTTCAAGATGAAGGACGGCCGCACCCTGGTGAACCACCTGCATGGCAACTGCCCGGACCTGAAATACTACGGCTTCGCCTGGCAGCTGCACACCGGCGACAACAAGGTCTGCGAGAACGAGCAGAGCTTCCAGGTGCTGCAGTCCATGCAGACCTGCACCCTGGGCAAGTTCGACAGGACCGATCGCCAGGCCCAGTCCAGGCCGGCCCAGCCTGTTCGCTGATCCCCGTTGCCGCAATCAAGAAAGGCCCGGCGCAAGCCGGGCCTTTTTGCGTGAGGCCGCTCAAACGGCCAATCCGCCGCCGGGTTCCCGTTTTTCTTGCTGGCCGGCCGCAGCATCCAAAAAGCCCCGCTGACCGTTATTGGTTCAAGAGGGTCACAATTTGGAGATTGCCATGAAAAAAGCTGCATTCATCGCCATTGGCCTGACCGCCTTGGCGATCTCGGCCTGCGCGCCGCGCTATTACAATCACGGGGACCGCTACGGCTATTACGAACGCGGCTATGGCGACCGCGACCGCGACGGGATACCGAACCGCTATGACCGCGACCGGGACAATGACGGCGTGCCGAACTACGAGGATCGCCGCCCCAACAATCCCTATCGCAACTAGATTGCTTGCCTGAAAAAGAAGGGCCCGGTGTTTTCACCAGGCCCTTTTTCGTTACTTCTCGCCGCTCAGATAGTCGCCCTTGCTCAGGGTGACGCCGGCATTGCGCAGGATGCCGTAGGCGGTGGTGATATGGAAATACACGTTGGGCAGCACGAACTTGCCCAGGTAGTCGGCGCCGTTGAACTCGAAGGTGTTGGTGGGGAATTTCAGCACGATGTGCTTGTCTTCCGCGCCGGCAAAGGCCTTGCGGTCCAGGGTCTTGAGGAAGGCGATAGTCTTGGCCACGCGCGCCCTCAGTTCGGCAAAGCTGGTCTCGGTGTCTTCATACTTGGGCGGCTCGGCGCCGGTCAGGCGCGCGCCGCAACCCTTGGCCATGTCGGTGGCGATGAAGACCTGGGCCTTCAGGGGCAGCATGTCGGGGGCAAGCCGCGCCTCGTTGGGATCGATGCCGCCATGGGCCTCGCCCTTGGACAGGACGTTGGAAAGCCCGCCCAGCATGTGGATCAGCGGCGGAATGGAGGCGTCGAAAATGTCATAGGCCATAATGTCTTCCCTTGGTGGTTATATGTGGCCAGTATGTGGGGACCGGCCGCCCGAATTGAAGGGCAAACCGTCCTGTTTTCAACCCCGCCGGCGCAAGGGGCTTGAGGGCTGGGACTTGAGGAAAGCGGATTTCCGGCCTAGGAAGCGGGGCCTTTCAAAAAGACCGTGCCATGACCGACGAGAATACCGGCGAAAAGCCCGCCGACACCTTGCCCGACCGCCTGTCGACCAACCCGTCCAGCCCCCATCACAATCCCGAGTTGCTGGAGCGCGGCGTGGGAGTGAAGTTCAACGGCGTCGACCGCAACAATGTCGAGGAGTATTGCGTCAGCGAGGGCTGGGTGCGCCTGGCCGTGGGCAAGACCGTCGACCGCAACGGCAACGCCATGACCGTCAAGTACAAGGGCAAGGTCGAACCCTACCTGCGCTAGCCGTCCCGAAATCGGCGCCGCCGCTGCGGCCGGCCCGGCGGCCTGTCTCAATCCGAACCAGATAACCAGTGAACCGGCGCCTTTTGCATGGCACGGTTCCTGAAGCGGTGGAACCGAGATCCTAGATATCGGGGGGGCCACCATGCTCACGCGAAAGAACCTGCTTGCCTGCGTCTTCACCGGCGCCGGGTTGATGACGACCATCGTGGCGGCCCAAGCCGGTGGCATGGGCGGGATGCGCAGCGTCAATATCGGCAGTGTTTCGAACCGGCTGGGCGCGCTGAACTGCAAGAACTTCGGCGGCGGCCAGAAGCTGAACGTGTTCAGCAACAACAGCATCACCAACAACATCAACCGCGCCACCAACATCAACGTCAACAAGCGGCTGACCGTCTACAGCCCGGTCAATGTCACCACCAATATCGACCGCTCGACCAACATCAACGCCCAGACCAACATCGACAATTCCAGGTACATCGACAATTCGACCAACATCAGCGTCAACAAGTCGATCAACATTCGTACCACCAACATCTTCAACGGCCGCATGGGCGGTGCGTCTGGCAGCGATCATTCCCAGGGCGGCACCTGGGGCAGCAACAGCGGCGGTGGCGGCGGCAGCTGGGGCGGCGGGAACAATCACGGCGGCGGCATGGGCGGCGGCGACAGCAATGGCGGCGGCTCGAACCAGAACAACAATGGCAACGAGAACAACAACGCCAACGAAAACAACATCGACAATTCCAGCAACAACTCCAACCCCATCAACAATTCCAACGCGATCAACGCCCAGGGCGCGATCGATTCCTTCTTCAACGGGCTGCGCGGCGTTCAGTAGCCCGGCGCCTTGAATGCAAAAAAAGCCCGGTGAGAGATCACCGGGCTTTTTGCGTTTGAAGCCGATTAGCGGCCGATGATCACGCCGCTCTCATACGTCGTCACGTGCGGCTGGCGCGCCCACTGGCGGTCGTCCCACCCTTCCGACACGGCCGACAGGGCGATGCGCGCCCCGTCCACATTCTGCGCCTTGCAGGCGAAATCGACATGCCGCATGCGGCTGTCGCCTTCGGGGAAGGTCACGGTCTCGGTCGAATCCTTGGGCAGGATGCCGGAGAAGACGGTGTGGGTGGTGCCGTCGCGATAGGTCACGCTGATATGGGCGCAGTCCACCGTGTCACCCGACGCCACGAATTGCAGCTTTTCCACCGGGCCTTCGAAATGCTCCCAGCTGACATCGGTGTAATGATCGGCCGCCACGTTCACCGACCCGATCTGGTGGACTTCGGCATGGGCGGGGATGGCGGATGCGGCGCCCACCAGCAGTACGGCGCCCAATACGGCCAGGGATGATTTCAACATGGAACTCTCCATCAATTGCATAAGTCCGTTGTTCCATAAACGGCGCCGTCACCCGGTTGTTCCGCTTTCAATTGGGACCTGTAAACAAAAAATGGTCGGCCCGGCCCTTCTGCCCAGGATTAGGTGTTCGATCTAGCCCGGCCCATGGCCCACGTCGCGCAGGGCGTTGCGGGTGGCGTTGCGGATGCATTCGCGGTCGGCGCTGCGGTCCCCGCGCAGCTGCGGGAACCGCCCGTCCAGCTGGTAGCAAAGCTCCTCGGCCGTATCATGGATGCGGGCGCGCAATTCGCGGCGGTCCGACGCATCCGCCAGGTTCAGGTCCGAATAATCGACCGGCCGCTCGATGGTATAGGCGGTGGGATTGCGCTCGCCATTGATGTTGCCCAGCAGCTGGCGCTTTTCGACATAGTCATAGTCGGGACGCACGATCACTTGCTCGACATCCGGCGCGGGGCGCTCGTCGACATACCGCGAATCCTCGCGCGGCGCGTCATAAGAACGGTCGTAATATTGGGCGGTCGCCGGCACGCAAAGCAGCGCAAAGCCCAGGGCGATAAAGGATGATTGGGTGAACAGGCGGCGCATGGAACTCTCCATCGCTATTTCCTGCTCGCAGCCCTGTTCCGTTAACGGCGGCAGCGATGGGTAGTTCCGTCTGCAGATAGGGCCGAGTCGTGACGACTCAGCCCTCCAGCGTGGCCAGCGGATTGGGCACCGGACCTGCGACCCGCCGCAGCGTGTTGGTATCGCGGTGTTCAAACGCCGGCGTCTTGCCCTTGATCGCCAGGTCGGTGCGCGAGACATAACTCCAGCTGTCATCACCATGAAAGGTGATGTCCAGCCGGTAATAGTCGGTGCGGAACGCCTCTTCCAGGAACGCGGTCGACGCGATGCCATATTTCGTATCGCCGCGCCGGGCTTCCACCGTGATGGTGTCGCCGTCCGCCTTGCCGCCCGCCAGCGCCACCTGGCCGCGCGGGATCGCCAGCGACTGCATGATCAGCCCGGTGGCCGGCTCCCACAGCCAATAGCCGACCTGGTCGTGGAAGGTGGTGGCTTCCTCGGGCGTGTTTATATGGATGTGATAGCGCAACCCATACAGCAGCTGCGGCCCGTTGGCCTGGGCGTCGATTGGCTCCATCACGATGCGCTCGCGGAACACGCGGCGCTCTGGGCCATCGGCCTTGGGATTGATGTCTACGCCAAGGTCGGACTCCCAAGTGCCCGCCAGCCGCCGCAGCGGCCCCAGGTTGGCCAGCGTGTCGGGCGAACTGCCCGGCTCGGTATAGATGTCGTCGGGAATGGTCATTGGCTCTATC
>CAIUTH010000295.1 GCA_903902075.1 uncultured Alphaproteobacteria bacterium | reverse complement strand
GTTGACCGAGGAAATGCCGCCCGGAATGTAGCGGCGGTTGTGCTGCAGGACGGTTTCGGCGGAGGGCTTATCCATGGGCTTCTTCTAGTTTCCTGAGGGATTTGGCGGTGTCGTCGATCACCTGCTCCATGCAGCCGGGCTGGAACAGGGAAATCTTGATCTGATAAAGGCCGGGCTTCTCATAAGTATCGGCCGGCGCCAGATACCCGACATTGCCGTTGACGATGTTGAGCACCATCACGGCATGGCCGGGGAAGCGGGTGCGGATTTCCTTTTGATAGGCGCTGTAGGGCTCGGCCGGCGCACCCACCAGGAACGCATCGCCCATCTGCACAAGCGTGGTCGAAACGGTGCGCGATTTTCCTTCGCCCACGTCCCGGCGCACCATCAGCCGCCGTTCCAGCCGTTCTTTCAGGGGGCGGTCGGTGCAATCCTTCAATTGCGCAAGCAGTTCGGCTTCCGTGGGCAAATTGACGTAAGGCAGCTCGGTGTTGGAACGGGTGATCTTCAGCGCCGTGCTGGCGGGCTTGGGACGCAGACTCCAGCGGCCCAGCCGCGCGCCCGAATCCTCGATGCGGTCAAAGGCGATTTCCTGTTCCGGCGGCAGCATGCCGGTCAGGGTGGACAGCGCCGCATAACCAAGCTGGCGGCCATTCTGGTCGGCAATGGCGGTATCGCTTTCATAGGAGCGCAAGGGCGTCATGTCGCCGGAGGCGCCATGCAGGAAGAAACAGGGCGCCCCGCCGGTGTCGCGTTCCACCACTTCGCGCATGGCGCCATAATAGTCGGGCGAGATCAGCTTGTTGCCGCCGCCCAGGGACACCGGATGGCAGGCATAGTTGACCATGGTGGCGATGATCTTGCCCTTCGCGTCGGTGACGCGTCCCACCAGCACCGTGTCGTCGCTGGGGCCGTCGGGATTGACGCTGCACAGGAAGGTTTCGCTGTCCAAAACCAGATCGCGGTTGCGCGCCATGTCGCAGCGGCCCTCGGCCCAGCTGGCCACCGCGGGCTCCACATTGGCCTTGGACTCCTTGATGACCGCGACGGCGCCTTCCACGATCTTGTCGCGATAGGACGGAATCAGATGGCCGCCTTCGCGTTCCAGATTCTGAAGATTGGTGATCGGGCCCGAATGGGTATGGCCCATATGGGTGATGAGCTGGTCGTTGCGGATCCCGGTTTCCTTCAGGATGCGCTCGCGAATCTCCATCTCATGGGCGTTGTCGTACCACCAGCCCAGGTCGAAGCAGACCAGATACAGCTCGATCTTCGGGTCGCCGCCGAGAATGAACATGCTGGTGACATAGAGCGGACGATGGATGCCCTCGGCGGAATCGTGCTTGGCGCTGCCCCAAGACCGCGAATAGATGCCCGTGGGCGGGGTGATATCGGCCTTGGCCACACCGATCTCGCCTTTGAATTCCGATTGCCGGATGACCAGATCCGAAATGTTTCTTTTGTTCAAGGTCCTGTTCCTGGGAAGACGAACTGAGAGAATATCACCATGGCGGCCAAGGTCAGCACCAATGACAGGCCGGCCCACAACACCACGCTGCTGTACCAGGCCTTCCCCAGGCCTTCCCCCAGCGTTTCCTTGGAATTCCAGAAGGTCACGGGGTCCGGGTCGGTCCCCGGGGTGGGGGCGGGATGGGCCAGGGTGCCCAGGACGCAGGCCAATATGGAGAGCGCCAGGCAGACCGGGGCCTGGTTGCCGAAGGGGTAGAACCAGCCCGGCAGGTGGGGCGCCGGCCAGGTAAGGGCGGCCACCTTGAATGCGATCCCCACGCCGAAGCCGGTGACGATGGCAGCGATGGCCCCGGCCCCGTTGGTGCGCTTCCACAAGAGGCCCACCCACAGGATGGCGGCGAAGGGCGGCGCCACCAGCGCATTGATGGTCTGCATATACTGATAGATGCCCGCATCCATACGGCTGATGGCGATGGCCATGGCGATGCCGGCCATGATCGAGGCGAAGGACGCCCAGATGCCGAAGCGCACTTTCTGCTTTTCGGTCGCATGTTTGTTGATCAGCGCGGCATAGATGTCGAAGGTCAGGATGGCGCCGGTGGCATTGACCACGGAACTGACGGTAGCCTGCACGGCGCAGATCAGCACCGCCAGCAGAAGACCGCGCAATCCGACCGGAAAGAACTCCCGCACCAGCACCACAAATCCGCCATCGGCGCGGTGGCTGGCGGTCGCCCAGTCGCCCAGCATGAATTCGGGATGGCGCGCGAACAGGATCAGGCCGGGCAGAACGATGATCAGTGGCAGGAACAGCTTGGCATAGCCGGCCATCACCATGCCCATGCGGGCATGCCAGATGTCGCGCGCGCCCAGGACGCGCTGGACGATGAACTGGTTCATCACCCCGTACCACACGCCCACCGCCAAGAAGCCGAAGAAAGTTCCGGTCCAGGGCACGAGCGGATGATCCGGCGGCTGGAACACCGTCATGCGGTTGTAGGTGCCGTACTGGGTGAGATGGGGGGAACTGGCTTCGAGCGCCTTGTGCCAGACGCCGCTGGCGGCGACATTCTTGTCGATCACATAGTTGAAGCCGTCGATGATGCCGCCCGATGCGGTCATCGCCTTCAGCGCCAGGATGGTGAGAAGCGTCACGCCGCCGATCTTGACGATGGCGGTCAGAACGCCGGTCCAGGCCACGGTGTTGAGGCCGCCATAGACCGCCCAGCCGCCGGCGAAAATGCCGGTGCCGATGATGCACCACAAAAGGGGCCAGCCGAAAAAGCCGGCCAGCGCCAGTCCGCCAGCATACATCACCGCCGCCATGAAGATGGTGATGTTGGCGAAGATGGTCAGCAGCGCAAAGGCCAGCCGCACGCCGGGACCAAACCGCTTGGCCAGATATTCCGGCACGGTGGTGATGCGCGCCCGGATCAGGAAGGGCACGAACAGGAAAACGATGATGACTTCGGCCAGGGTGGTCTGCCACTGGGCCAGAGCCGGCGGCACGCCCAGCAGGTAACTGGCGCCGATCAGGCCGATGAAATGCTCGGTGGAGACATTGGCGGCAATATAAGAGCCCCCGACCACGTACCAGGGCAGCCGGCGGCCGGCCAAAAAATAGTCGCTGGAGGACCCGCGCTCGCCGCGGCCGGAAACAAAGCCCACGACGGACAACACCGCCAGGAACACGAAAAACTCGACATAATCGAGCGGCAGCATCGTCAATGTGGAATTCACGTCCAGGACAACCCCAACCGGCGCTTTTTCGCCGCCCCTTATCCGGTTAGTATAACCGGCCCCCGCCACACCCGCCACTGGCAAAAATAACATG